>CAZOYZ010000149.1:0-10550 GCA_964584045.1 uncultured Prolixibacteraceae bacterium
GGACTGTTCAAAGCTGACCGGACAGGATTCGGCAAACCTGATCAACGAAGAAGGTGGCGTGATAAAATAAAACGTTCCTGCTCCAATTGATAACATCAACAGCAATACTGCCGCATAACGAAGAATTTTAAAGCCCGCTTTTTTACGATAATTATTCCGTATTCGCATCCAAAGCCCGTATTTCAAATCGAGTGGCTGTGGGTTCTTCTTTATAGATAATCCACGTATTATTTTCGAAGCCTGGAGGATGTTCTGCTGATGTGCGGCTGCTCCCTCAATGAATTCAGATAAGCCGGCATCGTCTTTTTTCAGGACCAATTGCCTGAAGTCGTCATTTAATACTAAATCGACGACTTCAAAACTCTCGTACTTTTTCTTTTCTGAATCCATTTACCGGTTTTTGCTCTTAAAAGACGGAGACCGGCAAATTTTCTGGACATGAAAAATTAATTTTTTTTGATTTTCTTGATCCCGACGAAAATCCACAGCAACAGATATGGATTATCGCCGATGATTTTTTCAGTATCTTCCTGGATAAATTTAATGGACCGGTAAACCGATTTGTAACACGAATCGACCGATATATCCAGCATTTTTGCAATTTCCGGATAATCCAGATCCTGGTTAAAACGCAAATAAATGATTTCCCTTTGCCTGGGACCAAGCTTGGCAACGCTTTTATGAACCAACTGGATCACACGTTCACGTTCTTCCGCATCCATCTGATCTTCAGCCTTATTGTAGCAAAACTGATCCGGCGTATCATAAATCTTGCCGGAGAAGGTGATCTTTTTGTTCTTTTGCAACTGATCAAAAAGTTCCCGGCGGAGAGCCTGTAACAGATAAGAACGGAGATTGGAGACCGGATTAAGTTTTTTCCTTCGTTTAAGGAGTTTCCCAAAAACATTCTGAATGCAGTCTTCGATCAGGCTTCTGTCGGAAGTGTATCTTAAAGCGAATTCATACAAAAAATCAAAATGTTCGTAATAAATGAGGGAAAGCGCTTCCTGGCTGCCATTTAGCCTGAAATTATCCCACATTTTATTAAGTTCATTTTCAGATAGTAACTTCACTTCTATTTCCTTAAGTCAGTTGATTTTCTTCATTATCCTGTCCAAAATTAAAAAAATATTCAGAGGACACGGATAACCAAAAGTGAAAACGTTGTTACTCCCGACTTACAAAGAGAAAATTATCCCAACGGATATTTCCCCTATACTAACCGAAAAGAACATGGATTTCTCCCAACCGGAGAAATCGGAAAATCCCTACAGGACACGATATATCTTCGACTTCTTCGATCGAAAGCATCAATGTCAGGGTTTGGGCAACTTTGGGCCTGGGCGTGATTGAATAACTACGGCCCTGCTGATCACAACGTCATTTAACATTCCGTCGCATTGGCCGCGAAGCGTAATATACTGACCGGGGTCTATCGTTCTGATCATTTCCCGATTAGCCGCAACAAAGCTGCTGTCAAGATAACTGATCACACCTGAAAGATCATCTTCAAGAATAACTGAATATTGATTTTCCACGACTTCGAGACGAACGACTTTCCCCGTAATTTCGATCACTTTACCCAAATATTTTTTGTTGGCCGCCATCTCATCGTCAGCATATTCATGAAAGAGAAACCCGGCTTCGACCACATATTCAGGTTTGGCCTTCAGCATATTTTGATGCGGGCGCTTAAAGGCATACCAGTAACTCCCAAATTTTTGTTTCTTCAAAGGTATGAGCCTCTAACTAAGTATAATCTAAAGCTTTCCTTAGGAGTTGCTTAAAACGAAGGTCTCATCCTTTTGTCTTGATTTTGTCGGTATCAGGAAAAACCAGGGTGAAAGCAGATCCTTTCCCGGGCCGGCTCTCCACCGTGATCCGGATGCCAAGCAGATCGGCCAGTCTTTTGGCGATCGCGAGTCCCAGCCCGTAACCTTTCACGACAGAACTGCGCGATTGATCGGCCCGGTAAAAACGACCGAAGATCTGGGCGAGTACTCCCGCATCCATACCAATTCCCTCATCCCGGATCGTTATGGAAAGCTGGTGCAGCGGTTCGCCCGAAAAGATCCGGATAGTACCGTTTTGTTTTGAATATTTCAGCGCATTGGAGAAGATATTTTCGAGGATCTGTTCCAGCATGAATGGTTCGGAAAGAACGGTCAAACCGGAGTTCATAGCCAAATCGATCCCAATATTTTTTTGATCGAGAACACCCGCCGAACGGGCGATAATCCTGTCCAGGAGGACAGAAATGTTCGTCCTGACGGGTTTGACCGAGACCCCGTCCTTTTCATACCGGGCCAGGATGAGCAACTGATCGACCAGGGCAGACATCCGGTTCACTTCATCAAGACAAGTCGTGGTTTTCTCTTTAAAATAAACGGTATCGCGGGGTCTTCTGATCATCAGTTCAAGAGTCCCTTTCAATACAGCCAAGGGAGTCCGCAATTCGTGGGACGCATCGGAAGAAAACTGTTTTTCCCGGATCATGGCATCTTCAATACGGTCGAGTAAACTGTTGATGGTCTCGGTAAGCGTGTACAGCTCGTCTCTTACAGGCGGAAGGGCAACCCGGTCGCTCAGGTTTTCATGTCTGATTTGTTCCGCACTTTGAGTCAGCGTGCGAACCGGCATCATGCTTTTGTGAGCCAGGAACCTGGTAACAAAATAAAGGATAAATAAAACGAAAGGAAACGCCGACAACAGGATGATCAACAAATTTTTAAGTACCATCAATGACGCTTCCAAAGGGACAGCCACCGAAATAAACCCTGTCTTTTTATTCTGCTCGTCAGTCATGATCATTTGGAACTGCCTGACCCTCCCTGTGAGCAACCGGGCATTAAAAAAGAGTTTCCTGTTCTTATCCCTGAAAACCCGGAGGGAAGTTTCCAGGAGATTGGGCGATTTTTTTAAAATATGACCCGTTGTGTCAGTCACCTGGATAAAAGTAGGATTCACTTCAATTTGTGCATGCTCATTTTCTTCCCACTCACCGGTATTTGTAAAAATGACCTCATCATCTACTATGACGATGCTGTTCTTTACTTCCTGGTATTCCGTCTCCAACTCCTCATCGAGGCTGTTATATACGGTTTGGTAAACCACCAGGTAGATCGAGCAAAAAATAACCAGGATCAGTATGGCTGTGGCAGCCATGAAATTAAATGCGATCCGGTTACTATAGCTTTGCTGTTTCATACTTCGTTGATCATATATCCCATGCCCCGGATAGTTCGGATGAGGCTCTGTCCTTCAGCATCCAGCTTTTTTCGCAGGGCATTGATGTAAACATCGATCACAGAGGTATCATAATCGAAATGAATATCCCAGACCTGTTCAATGATGCTGGTCCGGGAACATACTTTCCCGGTATTCCTCAGTAAAAATTCCAGCAAAGCGAATTCCTTCTGTGTCAGCGGAATTTCCTGCTGCCCGCGAAAAACCTGATGCCTGTTAAGGTCCATTAAGAGCTCCCGATGACGGAGCTGATTCGTTCCTTCATTTTTTCCGCGAAGCTGGACGCGGATGCGGGCCAGCAGCTCTTCAAAAGAAAATGGTTTTTTAATATAATCGTTGGCCCCCATTTCCAAAGCGAAGACGGTATCCTGAACGGTATCCCGCGCCGTCAGGAAAATGACAGGTACCACCCGGTTAGTCAAACGAACCTGACGGCAAATCTCAATCCCGCTGATTCCCGGAAGCATCCAGTCTACCAGCAACAGATCATATTCCCCGTCGTTATCCAGGGCCATCTGAAGGCCGGAAGATCCGTCCGAAGCCTCATCGACAGCAAAACCTTCCTCTTTCAATCCTTCTTTGATAAACGAAAGAATACCCGGTTCGTCTTCTATGATTAATATTCTCATGCCATCCGAATTATTGAGTGATCATTTGAGTTCGTCCGGACAGAACAGTGGCAAATGCATATCAGTCATTACCACCTTGCGCCGGGACGGCATTGAAGTCGCTGCCCAAATTGTACTGAACGCCTGCAGCATGTTCATAAACCAGTTTCCCCCCGTAATAGCCCGTCCGCCCGACCGAGACCACGCTGGCAAAAAACAGGAAAAGCACTACCGCTTTAAAAATGCCGGAATATCTTTTCAAAAGGACCAGGATGGTTCTTATCACCGCGGTGATCCCAACCAACCAAACTGTCAGTTCTGCAGCTTCTTCATGCCGCTCAATCGCCTGTTTCAGCATGCCCTGTTCTGCAATCCCTTCTCCCGCCTGCTCGCCCGACATTAAGGCGGCTATGGTTCCCAGAGCTCCTAAAATTAACAAATAAAAGGCTGTCTGAGATAAAAATTCCCGTTTAATGATCAATCCCGCCACATCAGTCAAAAATCCGACCAGCAATAAGGCAATGGGAAAATGGACCAACATGGGATGTAAATGTGTCCAACCAACCATGGCAAATAGCTTTTTAGTTTGAGTACAAATTACCGGTGTCGATTCTTAGAGAGGCCTTTGTCTACTCTTAAAATTTGCTTAAAACTCATATGATAAATTTTCTGCCTGGATCCTGCGTATTACACAGGCTTATTTAAGAGAGCCTCGGGATCGCATGTGACCGGCGAGAGTGCGCAATTCCTCCACCAATTAGGTCAGCGTTTTTTATACGTATTAACTGCGTATAATTACTTAGTTGGGAAATAAAGGTTTAATCTTATTTTTTGGTCACCGCAGTAAGCTAAATTTGTAAAATGGAGATAACCGTCTGAAAAGTCATTTTCAAGAGAAAGAGAAATGGCCGGACGGACTCGCAAAAACAAAACATTAAAAACATGTATGAAACAACCGAATCAAAAAAAAGGAGCCTGCTAAAAACCATTTCGTACCGGGTTATTTGTATTAGTTCGATGATGGTCATCACCCTGTTAATCACAAAGAATATCAATCAATCACTATACATAACAGTCGTATTCCAGACCATCCAGACGGCATTGTATTACATACACGAGAGGCTTTGGGCACGCCTGACGAAGATTTAAACTTGTGCAAGATGAGTCACAGGGTGGGGCTCTGAAAAGAAAAGAAATTTCAAATTATTTAAGCCCGCACCTGTTGAAAAATTACGGATTGGATAAGGCAGCCAGAACTTTCAATTCAATTAACTATTCCGGCAGAATGAAAAAGTTAAACGTGTACCTCGTAGATGACCATTCCCTTTTTAGGGAAGGGCTGAAGCTTTTACTTTCAAAGTGGGAACTGATTGACAATATCTATGAAGCCGAAAATGGACAGCAGTTTGTGAATGATCTGAAACAACATCCGGCCGATATCGCCCTTTTGGATATTGAGATGCCTGTCATGAACGGTATAAGGGCAACTCAACTGGCCCGGGAAATTCAACCCGGCATCAGGATCATTGCCCTTTCGATGTATTCGGACGAAGATTATTATACCAGCATGATCGAATCGGGAGCAGATGGGTTCCTGTTGAAAAACTCGAAGTTCTCGATTGTCAAACAGGCAATTGAAGATGTAGCGTCGGGGAAAAACTATTTTTCGCACGAGATTATTCAATTACTCGTCCGTTACATTTCGTTAGAAAAAACAGATAAAAAATCCAGCCGGAAGATTACGGAAAGAGAAATTGAAGTGCTGAACTACGTTTGCCAGGGATTTTCAAACGGTGAAATCGCCGAAAAATTGCAGATCAGTAAACGTACGGTTGACAAACACCGTCAGAATTTACTGGATAAGACGAATTCAAAAAATGTAGTTGCATTAGCCCTTTATGCGATCAAAAATGGCTATTATCCCATTCATTAGTTGTTTATATTAAGCCATATACGTTTATTCGCGTACTCCAATTTTAGGATTTAAGACTGTTTCGACAGGATTTTCACGAAAGTAGTTTTGTCATGGAACAACTATTAATTTACCATGACAACTAAATTCCGAAAAATAAAGAAACTACTCTTTGTAACCGCACTTCTCGTCGGTTTATCATTCACAGCCGGATCCCAAACGGCTGACGATATTCTGAATGTTCTCATCCGGAAAAACCTGATCCAACAAAGCGAGGCGGATTCCATCCGTTCTGCAGGTAAGAACAGGCAGGTACCTGTTCTTGCAGGCAAGAACATACAATTGTCCGGCTATACGCAGGTTCGTTATCGTTCATTTGCCCAGCCGGGTAAAGCTGACGGTTTCGATATCCGGCGCTCCAGGCTAAACCTGAAAGGGAATGTTTCCGGAGTATGGGGTTATCGTTTACAGATAGAGCTGGCGGGAACGCCAAAGATCCTGGATGCCTATGCCGAAGTAAAATTGAACGACTATTTCAGGTTTACTGTTGGTCAGGCCAAAATCCCATTGTCATTTGAAAATCTGACCAGCTCTTACAAACTTGATCTGGCAGATTGGTCGCAGGTGGTGGACGCGCTGGTTGCCCGGGGAACAGATGCCTTAGGGAATCAAAACGGCAGGGATTTGGGGATTCAGCTTGGAGGAACCCTGATAAAGCAGGAGAGCGGTTCTTTGCTCGATTACGGATTGGGGATTTTTAACGGAGGAGGAATTAATGCCGCTGACAAAAACGACAGCAAGGATCTTGCAGCACGGCTGGTTATTCATCCAATAGCAGGACTGGATCTGGGGGCATCCCTGTACAACGGGAGACGCTATGTGCCGGAACAAACCACCGGGGGCGTGACAACACCTTCCCGAAATGTTGACCGTGATCGTTATGGGTTTGAACTGGTGTACAACTATAAAAATCTGAACGTAGAAGGAGAATATATTCATGGTACCGACGATACGATCGACCGCGAAGGATACTACCTGAAGGCCGGATACTACTTTATACCGAAGAAATTCCAGCTTGTCGCCAAATATGATTTCTATGATCCGGATTCGGATGTAGCCGGCAACGCTTCGACCTGGTACGTTTTAGGGGGTAACTATTATTTCACCGGCAATGTAAAGCTTCAATTGAATTATACCATTAAACAGGAACAGGATATAAGTATTGACAACAATCTGGCAACCTTGCAACTTCAGATCAATTTTTAATTTTTAAACCATTTAATTTCATGATAAATAGAGGCGTATGAAAAAAACTAATTTCATTTTGTTTCTCGCTGCAGCCATTCTTTTATCAGCCTGCTCGTCAGGAAAAAAGAAAGAAGAGACCATCAGTTTGTCAGGGGCGTTTGCGCTGTACCCGCTGGTTGTCAAATGGAGTGAAGAATACCAAAAGGAACATCCCAATGTCCGTTTTAACATTTCGGCAGGCGGGGCAGGAAAAGGAATGGCCGATGCGTTGTCCGGTACGGTCGACCTGGGCATGTTTTCCCGCGAAATTGCCCGGGCCGAAAAAGACAAAGGAGTTTGGTGGGTGGCTGTTACCAAAGACGCTGTCATCCCAACTATAAACGCCAAAAACCCGGTGCTTGAAACCATCAAAGGGCGAGGGCTGACCCGTGATGAATTCCGGAAGATATACGTCACCGGGGAAATTACCAATTGGAACCAATTGACGGGGATTACTACCGATGAAATAATTAACGTGTTCACACGCTCGGATGCCTGTGGCGCTGCCGGGACCTGGGCTGACTATCTGGGGGGCAAGCAGGAAGACCTGAAAGGAATTGGCGTGTTTGGCGATCCCGGATTAGCTGATGCCGTTGTGAAAGACAAAAAAGGGATCGGTTTCAACAATACGATCTACCTGTACAACGTGAAAACCGGCAACAAGAATCCGGGCATTGAAGTGATCCCGATCGATGCGAATGAAAACGGGACCATTGATGCCGATGAGAACTTTTATGATAAGTCTGACCTGGTGCTGACTGCCATTGCTGAAGGGAAATACCCTTCGCCTCCGGCCCGTGAGCTCTATCTGGTTTCTAAAGGGAGACCCATGAAGCAGGCAACAATTGATTTTCTCAAGTGGGTCGTGACCAAAGGACAGCCTTTTGTCCCTGAGGCAGGCTATGTTCCGCTTACCAAAACCAAACTGGAAGAACAGGTTAGTAAGTTGAACTGAGAAGGTAAAAAATAACCGGTCAAAAAGTATTAACGAATAAAATGAATAAAATCAGAAGGTTGACAGATGCTGCCGTCAATGTCTGGATGCGGGGAGGACTTTATTTGTTACTGTCCATCCCCGTTCTGATTGCTATCGGGTTACTTTGGAAAGCTTTCCCGATGTTTGACAGCCATTCGATTACCGAACTACTGTTTTCGAAGAGGTGGTCTCCACTAAAAAGTGAATTTGGTTTCCTGCCGTTTATTTACAGTTCGGTTTATGTAACCGTTTTGTCTTTCGCTATTTCAGCCCCGTTGTGCCTTTTTGCCGCGATTTATTTGACCCAATTTGGTAGAAGGAGGTTACTGAACGTGATGCTGCCGGTGATCGATATCCTGGCCGGGATCCCATCGGTAGTATATGGTGTCTGGGGAGTATTGGTTATTGTTCCGGCAGTATCAAAATATGTAGCCCCGTTTTTTGGAGCGTCCAGTTCAGGCTATAGCTTGTTGGCGGGAGGAATCGTTTTAGCCGTCATGTGCATCCCTTATATGCTTAACATGCTGATCGAAGTGTTTCATACGATCCCTGTGGGCATGAAGGAAGCTTCGCTTTCGCTTGGCGCAACCCATTGGGAAATGGTCAGGCATGTGATCATCAAAAAGGGCTTTCCCGGGATTATTTCGGCCTTTGGACTGGGTATTGCCAAAGCTTTTGGTGAGACGATTGCCGTACTGATGGTAGTGGGCAATACGTTGGATATGTCGGTTTCCCCTTTCTGTCCGGGTTATCCCCTTCCTGCCCTGATCGCCAACAACTATGGGGAAATGATGTCCATTCCCGACTATGACTCGGCGCTCATGTTTGCTGCGATGCTGCTGTTTATCATTATCCTGATCATCAACCTGTTTTTCAGGTATTTTATCCATAGAACAGAGAAATCATGAGAAAATGGAAGATTATTGAGGAACGGATTTTCAAGACAATCTCCATGTTGGCGGCCTACTCCGTTATATTTATCCTGTTGTTCCTGTTGGTTGTCGTGTTCAACAAAGGAATCGGCTCACTATCCCGGGAAACCGTATTCAGCCTGCCCAAAGGAGGGTATTATTTTGGAGGTGAAGGCGGAATTTTAAACGCGATTGTTGGTTCCTTCTACCTGTCGGTTGGCGCCACGGCGCTGGCTGTTTTTATCGGACTTCCTGCTGCCTTGTTTATCAACGTTCATCTCATCCGGCTCAAGAAAGCACAGAATACCATCCGCTACCTGTTGGATGCCCTTTGGGGAATACCATCCATTGTTTACGGGGCTTTTGGATTTGCCGTGATGCTTTTCCTGGGTCTGAATGCGTCGCTGCTGGCCGGTATCATCACTGTTGCCCTGTTGATTACCCCGATTTTGGTCAGGGCCTTCGACGAAGTATTAAAGACCATACCTGTCGAGTTACAGGAAGCCTCCTTTTCGTTGGGTTCAACAAAAACGGAAACAGCACTGAAGGTTATTTTCAAACAAGGATTTGCCGGCTTTATCACTGCTTTGCTTTTGGCTTTTGGGCGCGGAATTGGCGATGCAGCTTCGGTGCTGTTCACGGCCGGTTACACCGATAACATCCCGGCAACATTAGATGAACCGGTGGCAACCTTGCCACTTTCGATCTTTTTTCAGCTTAGCTCTCCCATTGAGGAAGTCCGCCAAAGGGCATATGCCGCAGCGGTAGTGCTGACATTTTTCATATTGGCGATCAGCGTATTGGCGCGGCTGCTTTCCAAAAGGTATTCAAAAAATATAATCAAATAAGATGATGTTCACAGATCAGGTACCCAATTATGCCGGAGTAAAAGTAAATAAAGGTGTACAGATGAAACAGCAAAAAAGAGAAAAACCGATTATTGCGATCAAAGATCTGACGGTAAAAGCAGGGAAGAGCGAAATCCTGAGAAACATCAACCTGGAGATCCCTAAAAACAGAATTGTCGTTTTGCTGGGGCCTTCGGGATGCGGTAAAACGACCTTGCTAAAGACCCTGAACCGGCTGACCGATCTGCACAAGGAATTACAGGTTAGCGGAGAGATACTGATTGATGGCGAAGATATCCTGAAGGCCTCCCGTGAACTCCCGGTTATGAGGCAAAAGATGGGGTTGCTTTCTCAACGCCCTTTTCCCCTCCCTGTTTCTATTTATAAAAATGTAGCCTATGGGTTGAAGCTCAAAGGCATTCGCGATAAAAAACTAATTGCTCACAGCGTGGAGACTAATCTAAGGAAAGTTGGTTTATGGGAAGAGGTCAAGTACCGGCTGAACAGCCCGGCCACAAGCCTTTCGATCGGACAACAGCAACGCTTATGCCTGGCCCGCGGGTTGGCCGTGAAACCGGCCATTATTCTGGCCGATGAACCCACTTCTGCGTTAGACCCGATTTCAACCAAAACGATTGAACATCTCTTTAAAGAACTGAGGGAAAACTATACGATCGTTCTGGTTACCCACGTCCTTCGGCAGGCGGTACGGTTGGCCGATCATGTGATATTCATGTACTATGGCGATGTCATTGAGCAAGG
>CAZOYZ010000150.1:0-10499 GCA_964584045.1 uncultured Prolixibacteraceae bacterium
TGAGAACCATTCGAGAAACCATAATTCCCATTTAACGGACTTTCAATCAATCCATCCCCATCAATATCTCTATTTATTATTGTGTCTGCCCAATCTGCAAGTGAGGATATATTTTCTTCCAGCCATTTATTATCATTTGCCGAATTGATGTAATAACATGCGGCCATCAGCAAAGACGGATAAGAATCGAGGCTGTCGTATTCTGATTTCCATAAAACCGTATTTGCACCTTCATAATTAGCTGTGTATCCCGCTAAACCGTAAGCCTTCATACCACTTATGTATCTTTCCAGGCTCATTTTAACCAGATCCATAGCCGTTAACCCATTTGCGAAAGGAGGGGTGTATTGTGCCAACTGGGCAGACATATACAAAGTAAAAGCACACGGGTCTGAAGCAGAATTATTGGCTAACGCCCGAAGGCGGGGATTTATCTGGAAAATATTTATGAAATTACGTTTAAAACCGTCATAAAGCGGATCTTTTTCACTACCTGTCGGATGGGGATAAATGCACACCACTTCTAACTGATATATGATCTGTGGATATTCTTTGGAAGCGGAGGGGAAAGAAACGCTTACATAATTATGCCAAAGATCGGTCTTCCATCTGCAGGCATCTGCATGCAATTCTATACCGGGAACATCAGTTGTAACCCTAAAAGTTCCCATATCCGGCATATGAATAAGACATGGCAGGGAAACCTTATTGCGTTCTTTCATAATGCCCAGAATGGTAGTATGATTAAGCTCCTGATTAATAGTTATATTAAATGGTTCTCTGTTATTGTTTTCTTCTGAAATGATTTGTATGTTCTTTTCCGAAAATATAAACTTCCATGCCGGGGGACTGTTTTTTTCCGGTTTATCAGTCCAGTAGGAAATAGATTCAGCAGAATTCTTACTCGTATATTTTGCATTAATTTTATCATTAACTAACAGCGGGTTATTTGCTGCTTTATTTTTACCCAAGGAATCTATCCATAAAGATATTAACTGAGGATAATCTTTCCGCATTACCGCCTTCATAAAAGATGATTGAAAAGAAAATGACTCATTAGATTGAGCAAATATTTCACCAGAACCCAAAAATGGAATTGCTATCCCTAAAGTTGAAGAGGATTTGATAAAATTTCTGCGTGTGAATGCTTTCATTTTTCGCTCAATATTAAGATTAACAATATTTCGCCCATTAATATGCTCAGTCTTCCTTCCTACCAGGACAACAATTCTTTCCCGTATTCGCGAAGAGGGGGTTCGCCAAACCGATCGACATAATCTTTATTTATCCAACATGTAACAGATGTAATGTTTTTGATTCCTATGCGGTTATAAAAACTCAAATCTTCATGAAGCACTCCAGGATTCCAGGGAGCCTTAACCCATTTTTCCTTTTTTGTTTTCCAACCGCTGGCGCGGTAGGAATCAAACCAGTATTCAAAAACCTGTGAATCCTGTTTCCCGAATACTTCCAGATTCTCATACAGGCAGTCCAATATCCTGCCATGTTCACCATTTTTCGCATTCCGGTCTGTAATCGGACGGTCGTGGGTACGGGTAATCGGCGCCCATTCCAGAAATACCCCAGGTTCAGGTTTAATTTCTCTGGGAGCGCTCATCGTATGAATATAGGCTGCATGGCTAATAATAGCCGCTGGATTGACATATTTCCTCAGTGCGGTAATTATGTTGTTCTCGGCAATCAGGGTTTGCTCACTGGCAGATAAGGCGATGCATTTTGGACAGAAACACATTTGCTTGGCATCATCGGAAGCATAAAAGTAGCGGCCTGTGCTTATAGGGAGTAACTGTGCATATTTCACGGCGTGTTCACAAACGATTTCCAAAGTATGTTTATTGGAAACACAGAAGTTGGCGTCCGGTGTACGTTTCCCATCCTTGTTCATCCTGAAAAGGGTCGGATCGACTTCAAAAAGGTAACGGGGCAGAAGCGATGTGAATGAATGCAGCCAATGTTCGACCCCGATCCTCAATTGCTTACAGTCAGTCATAAACATACGCCCTTTTTCGGATTTTAGAAAAGAAACAATCGTATCAGGATCATAATGAGTAGCAATTGTATTCAAACCGGCACTATGAGCTTGTTGAGGCCAATCCCATGTAAGCAGGTCATCGACCAAAACGGTTACAATCCTTCTGCTGAAAAATGGTTCTTTTTCCCCTTTCCTTAACCCGGACAAATGTTCCAGGAGTTCGGTTCTCCTCTTTCCACAGCCAATAATCCCTATAGCCGCGTGTCTCCCGGATTGAGAACAAGAAGTTAGTGTTGAGCCTGTTATTGCCAAGCCGGTAGATCCTAAAATAGTGTTGTAAATAAAATTCCTTCTTCTCATCTTTTTTTAGTTCCCGCGGGACTTGGCCTGAGCTATTTCAGCATCGTGCGTGAATTGTCCATGCGTTTTAAGATCAAATTCATTTAAAATATCTTTTACTAAAACATCGGGAGACAAGCTCTCTATAATTGCCCATTCCTCCTCGTGATGCAAACTTATTCTTACTTTCCTCCCATATTTCTCATGTATTTCGGGGAAGCGTTTAACGCTTTGGCGTTTAGCATCTGGCCTCCCGGAAACGCTAATGGAAAAAATACGATTTCAGCCCCTCGTTCTGAATTTCATAATAATCCCATTGTTCTACTTTTTCTTTACTGTTAGAAAAAAAACGAATGGCAAGGGTTAAAAAAAGTAGTATTATTTTTTTCATAAATTCAGTTTATTGATTATCCAGGTTTACCAGAAAAACACTTAAAGCATTTTCCCTCAAAATCCGACTGGCAATAAATGTTACTTCTTTTTCATCAACAAATCCCACAAAATCAACTTATTATATTTGTTTGGCTCCTTGTCTTCAATTAAATTAATCCTTCGGTAATCCAAGTGGTAAACAAGGCCGTCTTTATTCCAGATCTTTGATACAATATCGATGTCTCTGTCGTCATCAACGTCTGCTAGCTGCGCATCATGCCAACCGATGATAACGTGAAAAATACGCAAATACCTATCATCCAACCTGAAATATTTCATGGGAAAACCATTTTTTATATTGAAATAATGTTGAAACTTAATTGACTTTAATTAATTGTTGTTATCCATAATGAACCGAAATCATAAAAAATAGAACAGACCCACCCTTCTCTGATTTGCAGATGGGTCTGATTAATCCGTGCTACTTTAGTCATTTATATTAATATCCTGGATTCTGTACTAAGTTCGGATTTATGTCAATTTCCCTTTGAGGGATTGGAAGCCAATAGTGTTTATTCTCATCAAAATTTAATCCCGGATAGTAATTGTACATTTGAGGAGTGTATTTCGGCTCTGTAATATACTCTTTCAATTTACCCGTCCGAATTAAAATAGCCTTTCGTTGGCCTTCCCAATTAAGTTCCCAAACTTGCTCCTGCAACAGGGCGGTCAGAAACTGTTCCTTGGTCAGATTGGCCAGATCAGGCAGGACGTTTGCATCCGTGGGGTGTTCCTGGAACCGTTTTTTGATCAATGCATCCAGCCAGGGGGTCAGGTCATCTCCATCTCCGGCACTCAACCGGGCGCGGGCACGGACTTTATTAATTGCCCAATAAGCCTCTGCGGGAGGCGTTGAATTTGCGCCAATTAATGCTTCTGCATACATTAAAAGCACGTCTGCGTAACGTATTACCGGCCAGTCGAAAGGACGTTCACTTCCACTCCATACCCCTGAGGGGCTATGCCATTTCCATGGTGTCCAATATGGAGGGTTTTGTTCGTTGAATTCACCATGAATATTTCTATTGGTTATGGTCCACCAAAAACGAATGTCAGATGAATCAAACGTGGCAACGTAATCATAATTGACATACATATTCTCGTAACCACCTCCCTGGGCAATAGGACCGATAACCCCTTGGAATGTCCCTGTATTATTTCCTTCACCAAGTTGAAAGCCTTTAAATTCTACAGCAAAAACGATTTCTTTGTTATTCTCTTTCCGGTAATCAAAGATGTCACCATAAAAGTCCATCAATCCATATAACCCGGTACCCTCTGCTTTATCAATTACTTCTTTGAACTTAGCGGCCGCCATAGCGAATTTATCGGTTTCAAAAAGAGGAAAACCTGTCATTTGAAGATAAACTTTTGCCAACAAAGATTTAGCGGCCCCTTTAGTCGCATGTCCTTTTACTTCAGGAACCCAGGGCAATGAAGCTTCAGCGTCCTGCAAATCTGAAATAACCTGTTCGTAAACTTCAGCAGGGGTAGCTTGAGAAACAAGGGAATTATCAAAGCTTGTTGTTTCTTCAAGTACTAGAGGAATATTTCCAAAATACATTACAGCATAAAAATAAGTAAGCCCCCTAATAAACTTTGCTTCAGCTAAAATAACATTTTTCTCATTGATTGTTTCATCACCGTACTGTTTGTCCCCGAACACAGCATCGTCCATTTTCTCAACACGGTTAATTACAATATTGCATTTTTGGACCCCTTCGTAAGTATATGTCCACAAATTTAAACTATTTGAGCTAGTCGAAAGAATAAGATAATTGCCTTTATAACTCCCGGACCAAGAGGGTATTATTTCATAATCACAACCAACATCACCCCAGTTCCAGGGCATTCTGTCCTGGAGAAAATGGTTCTGTAACCCATCATAGGCACCTGTAAGCACAAGATGTGCATCCTCGGCTGTTTTGTACAAATTGGCGGGTGATGCAAATGTTGTGGGATTCTCTACCAATAAATCATCGTTGCACGAATATATTGTAGAAAGTAATATTCCTCCTATCGCAAATAATAATCTATTTCTCATTTTCTTCATTTTTTTCATTTTCTATATGATTAATCAGCAGTAACTAAAAGTCAAGTTTAATGCCCAAACGAAAGGATCGACTTCTTGGATATGCGCCCCAGTCAATCCCCGGAGTTAGAGCATCAAAACCAACACTCACTTCAGGATCGTATCCTGAATATTTAGTCCATACGAATAGATTGTCGCCACTAAAATAAATCCGGGCATTTGATATTTTCCACCTGGTTACAAAATTTTTAGGTAGGTTATAACCTAAAGTAACATTGGAAAGCCGGATAAATGAGCCATCTTCAATATAGTATGAATGAGAACCACCACCACCACCGTAAGTCAGTCCGGTAGTGCCCCATAATTCATTCGTTGGGTTTGTAACGGTCCACTTGTTCAAAGATCTCGCTAATGCATTTCTAAATGGGACATCCATTGATAAGCTAGGAAAAAGATTTTTATTATAGATGTCGTTTCCGTAAGAGTAATTTAGGAATACTGACAAATCGAAGTTTTTATAGGTGAAGTCATTGGAGAACCCTCCATGAAATTTAGGATTGGCATTTCCAATAATGGTTCTGTCATCATCGTTTATTTTGCCGTCAGGCTGACCTGTTAATTCACCATTTTCATTTCTTCCCTGGATGTCTTTAAATTTGATGCCTCCGGGCAATACCCTGGTACCCGTCCTCGTAAGTCCACCTGGTTTTAAATCATATCCTCCCGATGCCGGAGTGATATTAACTAATTCTTCGTATGGTTTACTAGCATCATAAACAAATTCGTCCAACTGATAAACTCCGTCGAAAATGAATCCAAACATCGAGCCGATTGCCTCTCCTTCCTTCACAATATAGGCAGTTGTCGGATTTCCAGGGCCATCAGCATAGAAATAATTCAAATCGCTGTAAAGCTTTTTCACCTTGTTTCTATTGAAAGAAATATTAAAACTGGAGTTCCAGGTGAAGTCCCGCTTCTTGATATTTATAGTATTTATATTGAATTCCATGCCGTGGTTTTCTATTGCCCCTGCATTCTTCCACGCGCTTGAATACCCGGTTGTTAGAGGTACATTTACTTTAAGCAACAAATCATCGGTCATCTTTTTATAGTATCCGGCTGTAAGATATATTCTATTATCAAACAAACCCATATCCAGGCCAAGGTCTAATTGTTGGGTTGTTTCCCATGTAAGAGCATTGTTTTCCAACCGTTCTGCGGTTAGTCCCGTTGTTAGATTGTCATCAAAAACATAATTGGCAAAACGATAACTTGCCAATGAGGAATAAACGTCGATAGCTTGATTTCCGGAAACGCCATAGCTGACATGAAGTTTCAGATCGTTGACAGTCTCAATATTATTGAAGAACGGTTCCTCTGAAACACGCCACGCAAAAGCCCCTGACGGGAAAAAGGCCCACTTACTGCCCTCAGGAAAACGAGAGGAGCCATCGGCACGTCCGGTCAGAGTGACAAAATATTTATCCTTAAAACTATAATTTGCCCTTCCCAGCCAGGATTTCAGGCCCCATTCACTTTTGTAACTACCAGAACCACTTTGACTAATCGTTGCGCTTCCCATATTATCAAGATTGATTGATTGAATCTCAAAATTAGTAGCCCCTAAAGAATAACCTTTTATGGTTGATCCCTGCTGGGTATAACCGGCTACCACATTGACCTTATGATTGTCAAATTGTTTAATGTAACTAAGTGTATTTTCATTCAACCATTCCACCGTGTTACTACTTGATAAATATGCAGCACCACCTCCTGAGGTCAATCCGATCCCAAAATGTCCCGGATACCAGGACTCGGTTTTATTCATGGCTAAATTCGAACCTCCAGTAACCTTCAACCGTAGCCCCGGCAGTATTTCGTAATCAAGATACAAATTGGGCCTGATGTAATAATTATAACTTGTGAGTTTTACTTCTTTGGACTCTTTTACCGGATTTGTCAATTGGTCATAAAACTCAGAATTGGAATCCTCCGTTAATAAATCGCCGAAGACATCATATCCAAGAACAGGCATGAACACAAGTGCATTGGTAATCACCCCGGAACCAACCCCTCCGCTTTCGGTCGCCGTCAATACACCGTCATTAACTGTATAGCCCGTATTGATATTAATGCCTATTTTAAATTTATTCGAAAAATTATTCTCAAGTTTAAAGCTACCTGTATATCTTTCATATTGCGAACCGACAATAATGCCCTTCTGATTGAAATAGCCGACAGAAGCCAGATAATTAAGGTTTTTAGAACCACCGTAAAAGGAAAGATTATAATTTTGCACCGCACCTGTCTGAAAAATTTCATCCTGCCAGTCATGCTGCTGAAATGTAGATAATGGAGCTTTTTGCCAAATGGGGTCGCCCCTGTAATTATAGTGGTCCAATATTGGATTGTTGTTTGCATCCCGCAAAGCATAGGTCCTGTTATCGCCCAAATAGGAGATATTGGTCATATAATAATAATAATCAATAAAATCTTGACCTTGCAAGACATCTATAGTTTTGGTAATATTAGAAATACCAGAATATGCATCAAATGTTATATTCTGTCTGTTGCCTCCTCCTGATTTGGTGGTAATGATGACTACACCATTTGCTCCCCTGGAGCCATAAATGGCGGTTGCAGACGCGTCTTTCAGTACTTCTACTGATTCAATATCACTAGGGTTCATCGTAGACAAGACACTCGTCCTTGAAATACCCAAGCCACTACTAATAGGATCCGTTGAAGCCTGGACAGGGAATCCGTCAATAACATATAAGGGTTCGTTACTGGCATTAATAGATGTGCCTCCTCGAATACGCATCTTCACCCCTGCTCCTGGAGCCCCCTCTGATTGCGTAATCTGTACTCCTGCAGCACGACCAATAAGAGCCTGTTCCAGGGTACTTGATTGTACCTGTGCTATCTGTTCTGAATGAACGGATGAAACTGATCCTGTCAGGTCACTTTTTTTCATGGTACCATACCCAATGGCTACGACTTCCCCAATCCCAATGGCATCTTCTTCCAGCGTGACATTGATCTGAGACTGATTGGCCACGGGAATTTCCTGTGTTTTCATACCCACGAACGAAAACTGTAGTATGGCATTGCCGGATACGTTGGAAAGCGTGTAGTTACCCTGTGTATCAGTGATCGTTCCCAGCGTAGTACTTTTTATAGCTACTGTGACACCGGGCAGAGGCGTACCGGCAGAGTCGGTCACTTTTCCTTTCACCGTCCTGCTCTGTTGCTGAAAATCTGCGGGATTAAAATTTTGGTTGGCCGTGATCACCACATTATTGGCGATAAACCGGTAAGAATACCCTTCGCCCAGTAGTTCGTCCAGTACTTCTTCCAGCGGACTGTTCTCAAAATTCACGGTGTACTTTCTGTTCAGATCCAACTGATCGTTTTTAAAGAAGAAGCCAACCTGTGTGGTTTCTTCAATTTGTTTAAAAATCTCGATGATGGTGGACTCTGATGTTTTCAGATTGATCCTGGCTGTCTGACTATAGGAGTCAACAGCCATGGAAACCATCGAGAGCAGCAGTAAACTACATGTTAATTTCATGATACGAGTAATTTTTTTAAGTTGTCGCCCCCATGAGCGCAAACTCAATCGTTCTTTTTTCATAAATTTGTCTTATTAAATTCAACATTAAACTGTTTACCAGACAGTTTTTATTTAAAGTGCACCCTGGCCGGTGCACTTTTTATTTACTGAAATAAATTACCGGCTTCCCATCCTCCTGTTCTTTTATTTTATAGTTGATTCCCGTGGTCAGTTTGAACATTTCCATCAACTGACTCACCGTCGTGGTCCGGCGGATTACACTCGTGTATTTTTCTGTCTTTAATTGTTCATCTTCGATCAGAATGGAAACTCCGTACCACTTCTCAATCTCCTGGCAAATTTCAGCCAGAGGCATGTCGATAAAGACGAACTTATTGTCCATCCAGCCGGTGATCAATCCCTTATCCAGGCGCTCCATAATAAAAGAACCGTCGGCTTTTTTTAAACGAAAGGTCTGGTTCACAGCCATCTGGCTGAGCTTATTGTCTGTCCTGTCAAAGATCACAATCTGGCCATCGATCAGGGTTGCCCGGACATAATCGTCTTCGGGGTACGCCGAAATGTTAAAGCTCGTGCCTAAATCCTGTATTTTTAACGCACCCACGTCCACGGTAAAAGTACGCTTTTCATTATGTTTGATCTCAAAAAAAGCTTCGCCTTCCAGCCTGGCCAATGTTTCCTTTTCATTTAATGACAGCGTGGTATTGGAGTTTAACCAGATCTTTGATCCGTCTTCAAGCAGAACACTCGAGATACTTCCACTTTCAGAATGAAATTGCTTCCACCTTTCGTGAGATCCCGTATCCCGTAAAAGGGCGTTCAGCCAAAATCCTCCCAGGAAAATCAGAATCACTGCGGCGGCGTATTTCCAGCCGCTGTAAAACCTTTGAAGAATGGTTCGTTCCCGGGAAAAACGGGTTTGAGCGAACTCATGAAATAATTGAACTTTACGTTGAGGGGAAATCGTATTCCGGCTCATCTGAGTCAGATCCCAAAACCTTTTCAACCGGATAAATTCTTCCTGTTTTATTTTATCCTGGCCAAGCTCTTCATAAAAGTCTTTTTTTTCTTTTTCAGAAGCATGGCCGGTGAGCATATTGGAATAAGTTTGGTCCTTCATCGTGAAACTTTTGCCATTAAACACCAAACTCTGCCGTTACCCTATCGGAAAAGAAATCTTTTTAGCGAAAAAAATTGATGATCGTAAAAAGAAGGGGGAGATAATCGTTCAAATCAGTCCTCAGTATTTTTAAGGCTCTTGTCATCCGGGCTTCCACGGTCTTTTCGCTGATCTGCAGTTTTTCTGCGATTTCACGATATTTCATCGATTCGAACCGGTTCATTTTAAAAACGATCTTCAGCTCGTCCGGGAGCTGTTCGATGGCCTGATCTGCCCTGTTCCTCAGCTCTTCAAACTCCAGGTAACTGCTGCCAATGCCGCTTAACGATTCGATGGCATAACGGTATTCGTTCGATTTTAACTGATTCAGGTGCTTCCAGATCACTTTCTGATCGCGCAGATAATTGAGGGATAAATTTTTGGTGACCGTGTACAGGAAATTCCGGATGTTGGTCTGAGGTAACAGGCTGCCGTGGTACTCCCATAGCCGGGTGAAGGCATCCTGAACGATACTTTCGGCCACGAACCGGTCGGACGTATACTGTAAGCTCAACGCGTACAGCACATCGAAAAAGTCAAAGTAGATCTTTCTGAATTCAACCTGGCTGCCCTTTTTTAATAAATCGATATGATAATCAACCTGCTGTTTCATTCGTGGACATTCGGGACGACGGGTAAAAATACGCAAAATTCCATAAAAAAAATACCGGGGTAAATTTGGTACCCCGGTATTTTCCCGATGAATGATCAGGTTGTTTTATTCGATGCGTGTCATTTTACCTTTGACCAGGAAACGACCTGTTAACGTAGTTGTTGTCGCGGAATCCGTTCTTCCTGAAAATCCCGGTTGTTCGCCCCCGACTGAAACAGTAAACCAACCCGGCTCGATCTCCCGTTGATTCCCTTTGCCAATGAGGGACAACTGCCTTGGCTGAAGGACAAATTCCACCGTTCTGGTCTCACCCTTTTTCAGGCTGATCCGTTCAAATCCTTCGAGCTGGCGTAT
>CAZOYZ010000151.1:0-10471 GCA_964584045.1 uncultured Prolixibacteraceae bacterium
TCCAAATCTTTTCACCAATTTTTTCTGAAAAAAACCTGATTACCTCACCGGCCTTTACTCCAAAAACATCCGGGATTAAGCACCCTTTGCTCCGGAGCGGCTGCAAAGATAGACAAGAGTTCTATCCCTGCAATACCCCGGGAGAAATATCTTTAAAGATTTTTCTCCGGTCTCCCTGTTTATTCTGTTTCATATTTGTAAACTCCCAGGTCACTCAGCTCCGAACTCCGTATAAACTCGGCATGGGCTTTTACCTGTGATTTCGCCAAATGCAGGAAATTTTTTGCAGATCTGAGGAAGGATGGCTCCCTGTTGCTGTCAAGTACCAGAAGGTAGCACATAATGATATAACCTGCCATTTCGACCAGCCGGCGTGCATGGAAATCGAGAAACTCATTTTCATTCGCCGCCATGACCTTATGAACAGCCTGTTCGTATTCATCAGTGAGGATGATCAGCGCCCTGCGCAGATATTCCAGTCCCGGCGACAACTTTTCAGCTTCATACCTGCGGATCTGATCCAGGTAAGCACCGGTCGTCACCCCCCGGATAGCCGCGACAACCTGCAATTGTGTGGTACCTTCGTAAATGGAGGTGATCCGTGCATCGCGGTAAATGCGCTCTACGGGATAATCTTTCATGAAGCCTGAACCTCCGTGGATCTGGATGGCATCGTATGCCAACTGGTTACAGAATTCAGAGGAAATGCCTTTCACCAAAGGCGTATAGAAGTCGGCCAGCTTCTGATATTTTTTCATTTCATCACGTTCTTCCGGATCCAGGGACCGTTCTTCGGAAATATGCATATAGGTTTTACAGACATCAACAAAACGTGCTGTTTCATACAATAAAGTCCGCGAGGCGTCCAGTTTCGCTTTCATATTGGACAGGATCTCATAGACAGCGGGAAAGCGCAAGATTGCCTTTCCGAACTGTACCCGTTCTTTGGCATATGCCAGCGCCTCGCGGTAAGCAGCCTCGGAAACACCTACCGACTGGGCGGCAATACCCAGTCTGGCACCATTCATCAGCGCCATCACATATTTGATCAGTCCCAATTTCCGGCTTCCGACCAGTTCGGCGGGAGCATCCCTGAACACGAGTTCACAGGTAGGCGACCCCACGATACCCAGCTTGTGCTCGATACGACGCACCGTGACCCCGCCGTTCCGTTTATCATGGATGAACATGGACAAACCACGTCCGTCTTTTGTTCCCTGCTCAGAACGCGCCAGGACGAGTGAGATATGCCCGTCGCCATTGGTGATAAACCTCTTTACCCCATTCAGGAGCCATGTACCTGTCTTCTCGTCCAGGGTGGCTTTGAGCTGAACCGCCTGCAAATCAGACCCCGCATCCGGTTCGGTCAAATCCATGGCCATCGTTTCACCGTCAATGCATACGCGGGTCAGGTATTTTTTCTTCTGCTCTTCCGATGCAAACTCATTGATCGTCTCCGCGCAATCCTGCAATCCCCAGATATTGACAAACCCCGCGTCGGCGCGCGACACGATATCAGCAGCCATAATATAAGGAACGATCGGAAAATTCAATCCACCGAAACGGCGCGGAAGCGACATCCCCATTAACCCGGCACGGTTCAGGGCATCGATATTTTGTTTGGTGCCCCTGGCATAAATCACGCGCCCGTCAACCACACGCGGACCTTCGAGGTCGACCGATTCGGCGTTTGGCGCGACGATATCACCACTGATCTCACCCACAACTTCCAGGACCTTGTCAAAACTGTCCATGGCGTCTTCGTAATCCATAGGAGCAAAATCAAACTTTTCCTTCTCTGAAAAATTCCTTTCCTTCAGCCGGACGATTTTCTCCATCAAAGGATGATATAAATGAAATCTCAGATCTTTATTATCGGTATAAAAATTAGCCATTTTCGAAGATTTAAGAGGTTTACTTGGTATTCTTTCTATAATACTTGATCATTTTAGGGATGACCTCAGCGACATCTCCGGTAATCACATAATCGGCGATGGAATTGATCGGTGCATCCGGATCGGTATTAATGGCGATGATCTGAGCAGATTCCTCCATACCGGCACGATGCTGAATCTGTCCCGAAATACCACAGGCAATATACAACTTGGGGCGGACGGTTACTCCGGTTTGTCCAATTTGGCGTTCGTGCTCCGCGAAGCCTGCGTCAACAGCAGCCCTGGATGCCCCCACCTCACCACCTAACACCTCGGCCAAATCAAACAGCAACCGGAAGTTTTCTTTGGATCCCAATCCGTAGCCGCCTGATACAATGACGGGCGCAGCCGTCATGTTCACCTTTCGTTTTTCCAGATGACGTTCGATGATCTCAACCACAAAGTCGGTGTCACTCACATATTTGGAGACATCCAGTTTGATCAGCTTGCCTTTGTATTTCGGATCAAGAACTTCCTTTTTCATCACGCCTTCACGGACTGTTGCCATCTGCGGACGGCATTCCGGATTAATGATCGTCGCAATAATATTTCCGCCAAAAGCAGGGCGGATCTGGTATAACAAACCGGTATATATCTTTCCCAGTTTTTTGTCTTCATGATTACCGATAACCAGACTGGTACAGTCGGCAGTCAACCCGCTGTGCAATGCCGAAGATACCCGGGGTCCCAGGTCGCGTCCGACTGAAGAAGCACCCATCAGCGCAATCTGCGGTTTTTGCTCCTCAAACAGTTTCACCACGATCGATGTATGCGGAAGCGTGGTATAGGGATACAACCGCTTATCATCTGCCACGTATAAAACATCTACCCCATAAGGAAAGATTTGCTTTTCGATCCCCTCTAATTTGTAGCCAATAGCCAGAGCTTCCAGATTACAACCCAGTTCACTGGCAAGGCTGCGTCCTTTGGTCATCAGTTCCTGACTCACTTCTGCTACCTGACCGTCTTCGATTTCGCAATATACAAAAACGCTGTTCATGTGTTCAATATTTTGAGAGTTACCCGATTGTATGACTTGCAAGTAATTCCTTCATCAGGTCTTCGATATCGGTATCGGAAGACGAGATCACTTTGGCCTCTTTCGCCTGTAACACGACGTTTTCAATGGTCTTTACCTTTGTCGGCGAACCTGTCAGACCAAGTTCCTGCTGATCAGCTTCAATATCGTTCACGGTCCATTCCGAGATATTCAGGTACGGGCGGTCATTATACAGGTGAAGATAATCTTCGTTGGAATTCTGAAGCTCTGTAATCGTTTTGGCATGTTTGTATTTCATCAGCAACCTGGCGTTGCGTGCCCTGCACGCCGGAGCAGAACCATTGACCGTCATCAGCATCGGAAGCGGACATGCGACCATCTCAACTCCGTTTTGAAGCCGGCGCTTCAAATAAATTTTGTCATCTTCCAGTTTTTGAACCTCTTCCACATAAGTCACCTGCGGTAACCCAAGCTTTTCGGCTACCTGCGGCCCCACCTGGGCAGTATCTCCGTCAATGGCCTGACGACCCGCGATAATGAGATCAAAACCCTTTATCTTCCTCAGCACCCGCGATAATGCATAGGAGGTTGCCAGCGTATCGGAGCCGGCAAAAGCACGATCAGTAAGCAAAATACCATCATCAGCACCCCGGAACAACCCTTCACGGATGATTTCTGCCGCACGTCCCGGCCCCATCGTTAAGACCGTCACGGTCGATCCCGGAAAAAGATCTTTGATCCGGAGAGCCTGCTCCAGCGCATTCAAATCCTCAGGGTTAAAAATCGCAGGCAGCGCAGCACGATTCACCGTACCGTCAGCCTTCATCGCGTCTTTGCCTACATTCCTTGTATCAGGAACCTGTTTGGCAAGAACGATCATCTTATACACTCTCATTCTTATCAATTTTATTTATTCATTTACGCCAATACCGGCAGGCTCAATCAAAAAATCACAGGCTTCCGGCAAAAATCACGTTCTCCGGCATCTTTTTATCCGTCCTTTCTTGACTTATGCCCGTCATATCCGGCAGGGAAAAGATCGTTAACCGCTCTTTTCCTTTTACAAAGCCAGCAAATATAGCCAAAGCCAGTAAACAAACAAATATCCTGAACGCTCCCGGCCAGACGGAAAAACACGCCAGAAAAGTTCTTTTTTTAAGAAATATGAAAAAATCTGAATTAAATTATTTGTGAAGTTCTTTGCTGATGAAGATTTAAAACATTCAAATTTATTCTTCAAATAGTTCTTTTTTGATCATCCTTACCGGATAATTTATAATCATTTTAATCTGTCCCGATATCTTTATTTTTAGATAAAAATGAAAACAAAATCCCGATATCGTAACAGACCAGGTGAATATTCGCGGAGAAATACCTATCTTTAAAGGGAAATCTTTAATATAGTAAATAACTATACTTTGATTCCCGAATTGGCACAGGATGATCATCATACCGAACGGTATTGGGTTAAAAAGCTAAAGAGCGCCGATTTATCTGCGTTTAACCAATTATTTTACGCCTACAGTTCCAAACTGTATCACTTTGCTTACGGATATCTGAAATCGAAAGAAGACGCTGAGGAACTAGTACAGGAAACCTTTTGCAAAGTCTGGGAAAGAAAAAATGAGCTGAAGGAGGAATTTCAGTTCAGATCCTATCTGTTTACGATTGCATTCAATCAGATCAAAAAGCAATTCCGGGCTAAGGCTCTGCTAAACAAGTATACAAGTTCACAGCGATCAGATTCACAAGACCATACCGAGGTCACAGAAGATGTCAATTACCCTTCCCTGAAAAGGCTGGTCGACCGGCTGGTCGATAAAATGCCCGAAAAACGCAGGGCTGTATTTACAAAAAGCAGGTATGAAGGGAAAAACGCGATGGATATTGCAAAAGAGATGAGTATCAGCAAGAGCACGGTTGAAAATCATTTGAATCAGGCGCTCCGGTACCTCAGGCATCATTTAAAAGATGAGGACTTCGCCGGAATTCTGTTTTTCTGGCTCTTCATCAGCTGATTTTGCTGTCCATATCAAGGGTTTCCTCATGTTTTTTCGTCATCGTCCGACGGTCGTCATCAGAATACTTAAAAAAACTACAGGCACTAGGTGCAAATCCCTCCTTATGGATATCTATAACAAACACCTGTGAAGATCATGAACGAAACAGACAAAAACCGGATTAAACAGTACTTCCATGCTCCTGCTGCGGAAGATGAAGGATTCGTGGCCGATTCCTTTCTGAATGAAGTCAACGAGAGTGACCTGAGGGAGATCGCAGCTGAACATTGGAAAAGATCCTCTTCAAAAAAAGTACACCTCCAGCATATCCTTGACCGGATCCATTTTTTCATCAATACCCTTCCCTCAGCGCATCCGGAGACAAAAGTAAGCTGGATACGTGCTTATTCGCGGATTGCAGCAGTATTATTCGTCCCCTTGCTTGTTGCCGGAATTTACCTGTTGGATCAGACGTTAAGCCGGGATCATTTTCTGGCCGAAATCCGAGCTCCGAAAGGGTCGCGGGTGCAGTTTACCTTGCCCGACGGATCGAAAGGCTGCCTGAACGGCGGATCTGCGTTAACGTATCCTTTGGCATTCGGGAGTGAACGTGAGGTCACGTTGACAGGCGAAGGTTACTTCGAGGTTTCAAAAAGCAGCGGACGCCCGTTTACCGTTCGCACCCGGTTTGCGGACGTCATTGTTTCAGGTACAAAGTTCGATGTGAGCGCGTACGACAACGATCGTGAGGTCGTGACGACTCTGGAAGAAGGTCAGGTGAGGGTGATCAATAAGAAAGACAACCGTTCGGCGTCTCTTCATCCCGGGGAACAGTGCCGCATCAACATTCAGAACGGGGAAATGACAAACGACCGGGTAAATACCCGCTTGTTCACGTCCTGGAAGGAAGAAATGCTTCGCTTCGACAATGCGCCCTTTGCCGAGGTCGTAAAAAAAATGGAACGGTGGTATGGCGTCAGGATCACGCTCGATAAAAGCCTGCAGTATTCCGACAATTATACCCTGAGCATTAAAACGGAAAGTCTGAGAGAGATGCTGCAGCTGCTTTCATTGACAATACCGATGAAATATGAGATCAAAGGGAATAAAGTTTTTATTTGTCCATCAAAAAAGGAGAATATGATCAAATAGATGCACTCACAAAAAGAGGAAAGCGCTTCCAACACTCTCCTCTTTATCAAAACTTAAATCCCCCGCAGGGGACATGTTTAACTTAGCAAGGCAAATTTATGAAAAAAAAATTGTTGTGTAACAACGGCAGGCTGATCGTTCACCTGTCAGGAACTATTCGAATTATGAAACTAACGACCTTTCTTCTATTGATTTCATTCGTCAGCGCCTCCGCGAAAGTTTTTTCACAGACAGGCGAATTAAACCTGAAAGCGCAGGACATTACGGTGAAGGATGTTCTCCGGGAAATTGAAGATCAGACCGATTACTTTTTTATGTACAATGACCGGAAGATCGATGTTCAGCGTAAAGTAAACCTGGAATTCAGCAATACCAGGGTCGAAAATGTGCTTCAGTCTCTTTTCGACGGCACTCCGGTCAAATTCATGATGAAGGAACGGCAGATCGTTCTGTATACCGAAGATATTGCATCCGGTCCCACTGCCTCTCAGGAGTTCATCCAGCAGGAGATCCGGTCGGTCTCAGGCAAGGTGACCGGCAAGGATGGCTACCCGCTTCCCGGCGTCACGGTGGCTGTAAAAGGAACAACCACCGGAACGATCACGACCGCCGAGGGAACCTACCGGTTAACGAATTTACCGGATCAGGCAGTTCTGATATTTTCGTTCGTAGGAATGAAAACGCAGGAAGCGGCAGTCGATCGGACAGTTATTAATATTGTGCTCGAAGAAGAAACGATCGGCCTGGAAGAGGTTGTAGCCATCGGCTATGGCACGGTCAAAAAGAAGGATTTAACCGGTTCGGTCGTATCGGTACAGGGAGAGGATCTACGGGCAATACCGGTAGCCAGTCCCGCAGAAGCCATCACCGGGAAGCTGGCCGGAGTTCAGGTATTAACGACCGAAGGTTCACCCGATGCTGAAGTCCGGATCCGGGTACGCGGGGGCGGTTCCATCACGCAGGACAATTCTCCCCTTTACATTGTGGATGGTTTTCCGGTAAGCAGCATTACCGATATCGCTCCGTCCGATATTCAGTCGATCGATGTTCTGAAAGACGCCTCTTCCACCGCCATCTACGGATCACGGGGAGCGAACGGGGTAATCATCATTACCACTAAAACCGGGCAAAAAGGCAAGGTCTCAGTCAGCTATAATTCTTATTTTGGGTTTAAAAGGATCGCGAAAAAACTGGATGTTCAGGAGCCTGAAGATTATATCAAGTGGCAATATGAACATGCTGTGCTTGATAACACGGACGGAGACCTCACGTCGTATACCGATTATTTCGGCGCTTTCCAGGATATGGATCAATATGCCGGAATGAAAGGAAATAATTGGCAGGAACAGGTGTTTGGCCGCACAGGCGAGGTTTTTAACCATGACCTGAGCATCAGGGGCGGTGACGAAAAGTTTTCTTATTCTGTAAATTATGCGCATATCAATGAAAAGGCCATTATGATCGGCTCTAATTTTAAACGGGATAATCTATCGCTGAAGTTGAACCACAATCCGAACGCCAAGGTACAGCTTTCGTTCTCGTTCCGTTATTCCGATACGGAGATTGACGGCGGAGGCGCCAATGAACAAGAAGAAAAATCTTCGGCCGATTCCAGGCTGAAGCACGCGGTGACTTACGCGCCTGTTCCGTTGCACGGTTTGACTACCGATGACACCGATGAGGAAATTGCCGGCTACCTGATCAATCCGGTCACCTATATTCATGATAATGACCGGTTGCAGGAACGAAAAAATTATAATATGGCCGCCAGCTTTTCGTGGGAGATCTTCAGAAATTTTCAAATGAAAACGGAAGCAGGCATCGACAACAATAATTATAACGACAACCGGTTTTACGGAACCACGACCTACTATGTAAAAAACGCACCCACCGATGAAAACCAGGGGAAACCTGCTCTGATCATGAGCGACGAGAAAAAGGAAAATTTCAGGAATACGAATACCCTGAGTTATGACTTTAAAGACTTGTTTGGCGAAGATCACCACATGAAAATTTTGGCAGGGCAGGAAATGATTAAAACGCAAGCACAGGAACTCACGTCTACCATCCATGGGTTTCCGACGTTATTCACTTTTGATCAGACCCTCAGGCTTTCCTCGCAGGGAAAACCTCTTTCCTCCAATAATTATTACAGTCCGGACGACAAGTTGTTTTCTTTCTTTGGACGGTTGAATTATGATTTTAAAAGTAAGTACTTGGCTTCAGCTACCTTCAGAGCGGACGGATCGAGCAAGTTTTCCAGGGGGAACCGCTGGGGGTATTTCCCTTCAGCCGCCCTGGCATGGAGAATTTCTGAAGAAAACTTTATGGAAGGATCGTCCAACTGGCTCGATGACCTGAAATTAAGGCTGAGTTACGGTACTGCGGGAAACAATAATATCCCGACCGGTCAGATCACCCAGTCTTTTGTATCGGGTACATCAACCTGGATCAATGGTTTTGAAAGTTACTGGTCGGCTACGAAGCAAATGGCGAACCCGGATCTGAAATGGGAAACCACGTATACCCGGAATGCCGGACTTGACTTTACCCTTTTTAACAGCCGCTTAAACGGTACAGCCGAAGTCTACTTCAATACCACCGAGGATCTGCTGATCGAGTTCCCCGTGGCGGGTACCGGTTATGATACCCAGTACCGGAATATGGGGAAGACCAGGAACAAAGGTCTGGAACTGACCCTGAACTGGCAGGCCATCAGTAAAAAGGATGCCGGTTTGAACTTCAGCTTTAATATTGGCTTTAACCGGAACAAGATCAAAACACTTGGCAACCTGGAAGATTTTGGGAAAGACACCGGGTGGGCTTCAACAGAAATCCCGACTGACTTCTGGATTGCGAAAGGAGGTTCTGTCGGGCAAATGTACGGGTTTGTCAGTGACGGACGTTATGAAGTTTCCGATTTCGATGGCTATGACGCCGAATCGGAAGCCTGGATCATAAAAGACGGAGTGGCGGAAGCTCCGGATTATATCGGCAAGGCAGCCCCCGGGCGCCTTAAACTGAAAAATCTCGCCGGAGACGACAATAAAGTAACCGTCGACGACCGGACGGTTATCGGAAATGCCAATCCCAAACACACCGGCGGTCTCACCGTGAATGGCCGTTTATATGGTTTTGATCTGACAGCCGTGTTCAACTGGAGCTATGGCAACGACATTTACAATGCCAACAAGATCGAATACACCTCTTCGACCGAAAGGTATCAGTACCGTAATTTTATCAATATCATGGAGGACGGGAAAAGATGGGTCAACATCGATCCCGCCACGGGTCTGCTGGTCACCGATCTGGCAACACTGGCTGAAATGAATGCCCATACCACCATGTGGTCACCGTATATGAAAAAATACGTATTCAGCGACTGGGCTGTTGAGGATGGTTCCTTCCTGCGGTTAAGCACGTTGACCCTCGGTTATAATCTGCCTTCCAAACTGGCTCAAAAACTGAATGTCCAAAATCTCAGGTTTTATCTGACCGGCTATAATGTATGGATATGGACCAATTATTCAGGCTTTGACCCGGAAGTCTCAACCCGGAGGAAGACACCGCTGACCCCGGGCGTTGACTATTCCGCTTATCCAAGGAGCCGGCAACTGGTATTTGGCGTAAATGTTAACTTTTAAATTTGACCAGCTATGAAAAAAATGATAGTTCTTATTGGCATCGCGATTGCAGGCCTGCTGACTTCATGCAATGACTATCTGGATGCTCCGACCAAATCGGCCATGGATGAGTCGGTAATTTTTTCTACTCCCGACCTGGCTAAAAGTGCCATCGACGGCATAAAGATCCCCTTCGGGGAAACCAACTCCTACCGCGGCCGGTTCCTGCCCTGGTACGGAATGAATACGGATGCCGAATGGTATAATTCGTCCGAAACAGCCGGTGCCAATTCGGAACTGGCTACCTATAATGCCACGCCGGGAAATACGAACATGAACACGGAAAACAATACCTGGGCGAAGATGTATGAAGGCATCGAGCGGGCCAACCTCTGCATAAGGGGGTTGAGAACCTTTGGCGATCCTCAGCCCGGAACTGAGCTGGGCTATTTACTGGGAGAAGCACTGACGCTGAGGGCTGTCTATTACGCTGATCTTTTAAAAGCCTGGGGTGATGTGGTCAAACGTTTTGAACCCATTACCACGGAGACGCTTTATCTTCCCAAAAGCAGCCGTGATACCATCTACAAGCAACTGATCGCTGACCTGGGTGAAGCCTCCGAATTGGTACCCTGGCCCAACGAATCCGAAGCGACTACCTCGGTGGAACGCATCAATAAAGCCTTTGTCAAAGGATTCCGCGCACGCCTTTGCCTTGCCGCCGGCGGTTACTCCCAATACCCCGACGGCATCCGAAGAAGT
>CAZOYZ010000152.1:0-10457 GCA_964584045.1 uncultured Prolixibacteraceae bacterium
CGCTCAGTTAGCCTCATTCTTTGCCCGTGCAAACTACAACTATGATTCCAAATACTATCTGACCGTTTCGATGCGTGCTGACGGTTCTTCCAAATTTAAAGGGGACAACCAGTTCTCTTACTTCCCCTCAGGTGCGTTGGGTTGGGTTCTTTCCAACGAAGATTTCCTGGAAGACAGCGGATGGCTTACCTATTTGAAGTTACGTACCAGCTATGGCGTAACCGGTAGCCAGGCTATTGGCTCGTACGCGACGATTGCCGCTCTTCGTAATCGCCGTAACTGGAGTTGGGCAACCGGTAACCGTGTACAAGGCATTGAATTAAATGCTCCTGTAAACACCGGCTTGAAATGGGAGGAAACGACTCAGTGGGACATTGGTATAGATGCTTCTGTTTTCGATAAATGGTCAGTGTCTCTGGACTACTACCATAAGATCACCGATGGCTTGTTGACTCAGCGTCAGTTGCCCGATTACGCAGGAGCCGGTTCGACAATGATCAACCTGGGCGAGATGAAAAACCAGGGTATCGATGCTTCGGTTACGTATACTCCGGTCAACACGAAGGACTTGGTGTGGAAAATGACCTTAAACGCCGGTTGGATAACAAACGAAGTGGTTAGCCTGGGTGAAATCGGTGAAGAATTCATCCCGTCGGGCGACAGCAACTTTACCGGTGTTCAGTTGGAAGGATCACCGCTGATTGTTCAGGAGGGTGAACCAATGGGTCAATTGTATGGTTACAGGTGGTTAGGCCTGTGGCGTACCGAAGAAGCGACCGAAGCTGCAAAATACAACCAGAAGCCTGGCGACAACAAGTACCTGGATAAAAACGGTAACTACGAATATGACAACGATGACCGCGAGATAATCGGTAATTTCATGCCTACGTTCAATTGGTCTTACAATACGACGATCAACTGGAAAAACTTCGATTTCAACTTGTTGGTTGAAGGTGCTCACAATCAGGATATGTATAACTACAACCGCATGGTCGCCGGTACCGTAGTGGGGATGTCAGGTTCTGTCAACCTGCGCGAAGCTGCAGAGAACATGTGGAGCCCCACCAACCAGAATACCATGTGGTCGCCAAACAGTACGACTGCCCTGGAAAAAGGCAACTCATCGAAATGGGTGGAAAAAGCCGGCTGGGTGAAGATCAGGAATATCAACATCGGTTATACCATTCCTAAACACCTTATGGCTGGTCACGAATTCCGGATTAATACTTCAATTCAAAACCTGCTGACGATTACCAACTACAAAGGTATGGACCCGGAAGCTGCTGTTAACGGTGGAAAAAGCACTGATGTTTTGGGTGGTGTAGAGTACGGTACTTATCCTTCTCCGAGGGTTTATACAGTGGGTTTGACTTATAAATTTTAATTGAGACAACAAATGAAAAAACTGATATTTTTAGCAGCAATATTGGTGGCAGCCACCTCTTGCAAGGAATTCCTGGAAGAAGATCCCAAGGGTCAGTTTATGGAAGACAGTTACTTCAATACGGTGGACGACATTGAACGTTTCATGCCTTCTATTTTCTATTACTTTTCAGACTTTTACTATGACGGTTGTTCGTTCAACATGTCATTACGGGGGGACGATATGACGGGTACTCACTCCGGGAGTGTCTTGCTGGAGCGTTTCAACCAACCTGATGATGAACAGTATGTTTATAAACACTGGGAGGAGTGCTACACGACCATTAAACAGGCGAACAGCTTCCTGGTGAATATGGAAAAAGTGACCGGTGATGAAACGCGGTTGAAAAATCTTGCCGGCGTCGCATACTTTTACCGGGGATGGGCCTATTTCAACCTGGCCAGATTCTTTAAACAGGCGCCTATCGTATTCCAGGTAGGCGGCAACTTTGATATCAAATCGTCAAGCCAGGCTAAGCTGTTTGAACAATGTGTTGCCGATATGGAAAAAGCGGAAAGTATGCTGCCTGCTTCCTGGACGGGTCATCGGATGGAAAAAGAAGCACCGTTTGCCTTAACGGCCAAAGCGGCTCTGGCCGAAATGTACCTGCACATGGCGGGTCATCCTTTGAAGAAAGGAACAGAATATTACCAAAAGGCTGCTGCCAAAGCAAAAGAGGTGATCAATGGCGCTCCTGCTGTTGGCCGTGGTTTCGATACGTACGACAACATGTGGAACGAAGAAAATCCGGAAAACAACCTGAACAAGGAAAGGCTTTTAAGTGTCTACTTCACGGCCAACAGCCAAATGCAATCGACAACCAGGTGTTTTTATCCTCCTGAATATGGCGCATACGGCTGGATTGCCGCCGAGAGGACGTTCTTCCGCGAATTTCCTGAAGGGCCTCGTAAAGAAGCGACGTTCTGGGATTACCGGGAAACGGCGAGCGGAAATGTACCCTGGAATGATCCCAGTCTTGCAACTCCTGCTCCGATCTATCGCAAGCAATGCGTGAACCCTGAAGACAAAGGAAAACCGAAATACACGCTGAAAGGCGGGAAGAGAAGTACGTTGCTGATGCCTTTGCGTTACACGCAGACCGCGACGACTTATGCAGAAGCGATTGCCCGTGCTACCGGTGCTCCAGACGCATTGGCTTATGAACTGATGGATTACATCCGTGATCGCGCGGAATTACCGCGTTACAGCCGTGGTTTGACCGGCGACGCCTTCGCTAAGCTGGTCGTTCAGGAACGTGCCTGGGAACTGGCCAGCGAGTGGGCTCGTTATCCGGACCTTTGCCGTCTGGAAATGATGGGAGAAGTATTTGCCAAACGGGCATCTGACGAGTTTAATCCCAACTCGGGCCTCGGTACTCCCAGCCAGGATTATTACTACCTGCCGGTTCCTGCCGCAGAAATGGCTTTGAACCCCAATTTAGCTCAGGTGGAAGAATAACTATTCATTCTGACTTGTAACAAATCAGAAACAATCAGGCCCAACTGATCAAAAGCCGGACTGTAAAGCCAGTCGGGCCGATCAGTTGGGCCTGAAATTTAATGAAATAAAAAGATGATAACTTTTCTCAATATTTTTAAAGCCACCTCAATTAAACTGTTGATCGTGGCGTCCTTGTTTATCTGTCCGGAGTCAGGATTTACACAAAGTAAAGAACAGGGGACAGCCAAAAACTTTTATATCGGAGTTGACAATTCAGGAGATAACTGCAAACCAGGTGATTTTTTTAACCCTGTGGCGATGGATTCTTTAAGAGTCGACTTTGTGGTCTATCACTACAGGGGACCAAACGGAACTGTCGAAGACGAAGCCCGCAAAATGGAGAAGCTTGGATCAGATTTTCAAAAGGCCAACCTGAAGGTGGTAGTCAACGTGGAATGCGGCAACTGGGCCCTGGAAATGAAAAGTGCCGACGGCTGTGAGTGGGTCAGCCAACCTGATCATTTACATCTCTTTAAGTTTCCTGACCCGGTACTGAAAAGTCTGGCCCGGTCGGAAGCCGTATGGGGTATTCAGTACGATGAACTGGAACATTCGCAAATCACGCGCAATTTATCGATCACCCTCAGACACCCGGGTGTGGAACCGGTGAGTCTGGCAGAGACAACCGGTATGGACTTCAAATCGGCTGATCATGCCGTGTACCAGGGCGCAAAATCGCTGGTCGAAGAGTGCAAACGCGGTGGTGCCCGGCACGTGCTGTCGGAACATGTGTGGCCTGTGCTCTTTCATAATTTTGCCAGGGCGGGGATCACGCCTGTTTACAAACAGATGAAGGAAAACTGGTCGAATATCTGGGCCTCATGCGCCATGGGAGCCTGTTTGCAGTATGACCGGGAATTATGGGCCTGTCTCGATTTCTGGCATTACAACAATTTTCCCGGCCACTCGGCTGAATCGTTATGGTCTAATCTCCTGTTTGCCTATTGGGCCGGGGTGGATAAGGCTTATGTGGAAAGTATCGGCAGACATACCTACCGTCTTGGCGAAAACCAAAGTTTAACACTTCAGGAAAGAGGCGCCGTGCTGAGCCGTTTCGCCGGCGAGTATGTTCCCTGTCATCCCCGTCCATATACCTTCAGAGACCTGGAGCCGGAAATCGCGATCATCCGTTTTGACGATACGGAATGGGGACAGGGGCCTGATACCTATTGTACCGTTGATAATGACGGGCAAAAAGTAAACCTATATTGGATAGACCGGCTCTTTGGCGCTTACGACCTGCGTACGAGCCCCGAGTCGGAAGAATGGATGAAAGCGTGGCATACCGTCACACACGGAATGGTAAAAAAGGAAAGCCTTTCCTGGAACGCCGGGAATATTTATGAAGGAATGAATTACCGCTGTTTTGCCCCGGCAAATTCGGTGGTTGTTTTCGACGATTCTGTCACCAAAAAGCATTTGGGCACCGTTAAACTTGTCTTCTTATGTGGCCTGTTCATGAGTGAGAAGACGCTGGAAGATGTGGGAGAACTCGTTCATAAGGGTGGCCTGGTTGCCGTTACCTCGAAGCGGTTTGCCCCAAAGAAATTTGCGTCACGCTATTCGTCGGGGACTAAAGAATTCCAGGATGGAAAGGGCAAATGGATCATTACAGACGATATGGCAGCCGATGATCTGAAAAAGGCAGTGGCTCCCTGGACAGGAAATGACAATGAAATTGTTTTCAGGTTCAGCGGAGGCAGGAAGGTTGTCATGACCATATCTCCCGACGGAAAGGAACTGCATGTATTACGGGAACGCATTTAAACCCGCGATACAACTACCTTTCCGGCAGTATGTCCGCTTTCGATCTGTTTATGGGCTTCAGCCATTTCATCAAAGGAGAAAGTCCGGGACACGTGCGCTTTCAGTTGGTTGTCAGCGAGCATTTTTGCAAGCTCCTTCATGTCAGTGCCGCTTGACCGGACCAGGATGGAGTAGCCGTTGATCCCCAGGGCATTTGCTTTTTGAGTGACAGATTCGTTGAGCCCCGTGGGAATACTGATAACTGTTCCTCCTTTTTTTGTGACCAGGAGTGACCGGTCGATATTCTCACCTCCGATGGTGTCGAGAACAAAATCGATGTCCGACACAGCCTCTTCAAAGCGTACAGAGCGATAGTCGATGTGCTCATCGGCGCCAAGGCTCATCACCAGATCACGTTTGGCCGCCGATGATGTTCCGGCGACCCAGGCCCCCGCATGTTTGGCAATTTGCACCGCGAAATGACCAACCCCGCCTGCAGCTGCATGGATTAAGACCCGCTGGCCCGCTTTCACGTTGGCTTTACGGACAATGGCCTGGTAGGCGGTCAGCGCTGCCAGAGTTGATGCTGCTGCTTCTTCGTGGGATATGTTAGCGGGTTTCAACGCCAGTTGATCAGCCGGCGCAGCCACATATTCGGCATAAGCCTGACCGTGGCCGGGAAAGTTCACCATGCCAAAGACCTCATCACCGGCGGTAAACTCCGTGACTGCACGGCCAGTTTCAATGATTGTCCCCGAGACATCCCACCCTAAAATAAGCGGATTTCTTCCGGCCAGGCGCGGGTAAAGTCCCCTTCCGGAGCGGGTTTTTATATCCACAGGGTTAATGCTGATTGCTTTAACATGAATCAACACTTCATGGGGTAGTATTGACGGAGTGTTGAGCAAGACATACCTGAGTTCCTCCGTTCCTCCCGGTTTATTTAACGCGATTGCCTTCATATTTTAATTTTCTGCTATCCAATACAACTATAACACACGAGGCCATCTGAAAGATGCCGGCCGTGTGTTATCTTTTTCCTGCGCTTTCATTTGAACGGTGTCGCCATATACCCTTCAATGTCTGTCCAGTGCTTCAACATGATTTTTCGTTTGACTTTTAACTGGCCGATCAGGTCAGGACCCAGTAAGAAGGTATCCTCATAACGCGGGTGGTCAGCATGCGCAATGAATTTCATCCCTCCGTTTTCCAGGACCTGAATCAACTCCAGGGTATTGTCGAGTTCATCACGCATTACTGACAGAAAAGCCTGCAGATCCGGATCACCCTCCCAGGTTGGCGTTTTATCCGGACGATGCCGGGCTGTTGCGAGTTTCTCCCTGTTCCTGTCGCGAATAGCCTGTGCTTCTGCAAAATTTCCGATGCTCCGGAAGATACTGCAGTGAATCTTCAAGGCTTTTGCCATATTCAGCAAAAAAACTGTTTCCGGAGCGGTTTCACCGGCTTGTTCCAACATGCCGATCGCTTTATTGATCCTTGAAATATAGGTGCCGGTTGTGCCGGGAGTGAGTGAGAGATGTGCCCCGTGAATATCCGTATAATCCATGCGTGCCTCTTCTTCCGAGGGATTAAAAACATGAGGCAGAAAGTAACTTTCTTCATCGGGAGACAGTAATTGTGGGGCTATAACCAGCGGCCTGGTGATGTGCCGTGCCGAAACACCCCAGTAAATTCCTGAAGCGGATTGCAAAACCGCATTTTTATAATCTGTAGCTTCTTCCAGAATTTTAAACGCACTGAACAGTACGTCGGCATTTTTTTCACCTCCCCAATTTTTGCAAAGTCTCATGAGTTGTTGATCTTCAGCCATTACTCCCGATTCGGCGTCGTCTTCCAGATTTTCGATGAGAAGATCCATGAATTCGGCTATGGTTTCCATCTCTTCATAATTCCTGTCGTACGATGACCGAAAGCTGATGAAGACCGTATTGGTGGATTCTTTTTTTATGGATTTGATATTCCGGATGATTTCCATCGGGTTGAACATGCCCCGTACCGGATAGTTAGCGACAATCGGGCTGCTGATCCCCCTCACTTCATCTGAATTGTGGCTTTGAAAATAACAATCTTCCGGCAAATGACGGTAAATATCTGCTTTCTCTTCATCCGAGAACATCGACCCCGTGAGATAAATGGAAATATCTTCACCGGCTTTTTCCGCTCCTTTTTTAAAGGTATTCATCAATGTTTCTACCCGTTCACCCATCGTGTAATTTTTACAATGCGACGGTCCGTTGGGACCGGCATATTGCCAGTCGGACCAGCAAATGCCTGATCCCGCGTCGTTGGTCTTGAAAAAGAAGGTATGGATTTCCGGAACATTTTTCAACAGTTCGGCTACCATGCCGGTAAACATTTCCTGCGTTTCCTTCATACAGACGCAGGGAGCAAATGCCGGATAATTGCCACGCCGCGGGTGATCAACCCGGGGCCCCAGAATCTCCGGGTACTTTTCAAAAAATGCCTCCGGTAAAAAGTTGGGTTCATAACTCCAGAAAGCGCCTTCCAGTCCGCATTCGCGTAAGATGCTGGCTTTTGCCAATAGTAAATCCCGGTTTCTCTTCACAAATTCAGCCGGGATGAACGGCGCGATTTTTGGGTCAGGGAAAAATTTGTATGGTGTGGGATTATAACTGGCATACTCGTACCAGAAATTCCGCCCCTCAGGTATTTCATGAAAGCTTTTATCTGCAAGATTACTGACATTGATCTCCACCCGGCCGAAGGGTTTCAGCCGGACGGCCTGACCGGCCAGTTCCCGAAATTCATTCAGATCATTGACCGGTGCATGAATCACAAAGACCTTTTCCGGTTTGTCCGATACAGGCGATTCCTGTACATTTCTCTCACGGTGTTCACCGGCTGCTCCTGTTTGATTAATCAATAAGATTAAAAAGCCGGTTAAAAGTGTTCGAACATTTAAGGTTATCTGTATCATTTTTTTTTGATTTTTGAATTTTAACGTAAAAACCTGGACCGTCATTTCATCTGATCCGGAAACTTTGGACTTATCATTTATTCCGGTTCTTTTCCGACGGTAATGGTAAAGGTTCCCCATGTTACATGACGTTTGATGGCCTTCCATTCCTTTACTTCATAACTGGCCAGGAATTTGATTTGATGACCCGCCGGACAATTTTTGGAGATATGTACTACTGAAGATACGGCATAACCATCACCCCATTTGTCAGGCTGGAGATCAACATGGACACGCTCGGAATCGATGCAGGGGTCATCGTACCAGAGGCGGGTGCGGTGACTGATCTCATAAATCATGATCGATTCGCCTGGTTCGGCGATGTTGTTACCGTTGCCGTTTCCAAACATCTCGCTGTCGCCGTCATCAATACCGATATGGGTAAATTCAGGAACGTCGAAAAAAACGGGTACGTCAAACTCATCGTTCCAGACATTTTTATCATGATCGGTTACCGTGATGTAAAACCTGACCTGAAAGGGCGAACCATCTTTGGGGGGCTGGTTCGAAGCGGTTACCTGAAAATCCGTTTCAAGCCACTGATCGGCACAAGACGAAATATCACCGGCCGGGATGGCAGGGTTGGCAATTCTGACCCCTTCCGTCGCTGATGATAGAGTGACTTTCAGACCTTTTCCGGCACTGCCTCCCCGGTTCAGCAGATGCAGTTTCAGGGTACAAGGCTTTTTATGATCGAGAAAACTGCTTTTCCCGTTCACCCGATAATTCAGAAAAACAATTTCGGCCGGGTCATTTTTTTGAAAGATACCAAACTGATGTGGTTCATGATTAACTGAGAACGCGATCCGTCCCTCCTTATCACTCATCACACCTGTTTGTGTATTTCTGTTGGTTGTCAAATTGTAGTCCAGCAGCGTGTACAACGAATTCGGGCAATATTCGGGAGCCGTTTTTACATCGATTTTTACTCCGGGGATCGTTCTTCCGTCAGGCTGCCATTTTCGTGTCATTATTCCCAATCCGCCTTTTGTCACACCATGCAATTCAATAAAGCCAGGCTCTTTGAGATCGCTGCAAACTTCATATCCCCAGACTTCAAAGTCCGGATACAGATCAGCGTGGTGCCAGCGGTCCGGTTTAGCCATTGGTTGCATAAAGGCATTCACAACAAAATGAAAGGCATCTGCAAATTCATCCGGCGACAGGTCATGCCCACCTTCATAGACACGATATTCATACGACAGATCCCTTTCACGCAGAGCCCCCTGATGTACTTCATTATTGAGGTTAACCAGTTCTCCAACAGTGCTGTTGTGAAACTGCAATTTCACTCCGGAAAGATTTTTAAATAAATAGCGGACGCTGTATAACGAATGATTACCGGGATAACCGATAAAAAACTCGGGAGATCCTTTCATGTTAACGGCAGTGCCGATCAGGTGAGGATATTTTCCGGCCAGGAAAAAGGACATGATCCCGCCCATGCTGTGTCCGATCAACGCGCGGTGCTGCCGGTCGTTTAATGTTCGGTAAGTTGAATCGATATGTGCCACTAACTCCGGGAAATAGTCTTTAAACTGTATTTCATAATTGATATTGGAATGGAACCCGATGTTGTAGGGACGAACATCCGAATCAACCGAACGACCGTTCCATGCTACCATGATGACCTTATTTTTCTGAGCCAAAGAAAGAGCCGTATCTGTCAATTCCATCTCGTGGGAGCCTTTATTCCCATGAAAATAGTAGATTACCGGATAATGTTCTTGAGAAGAAACATATTCTTTGGGCAAGAATATACGGTAAGGCTTATCCCTGCCAAATGTTTTACTATAGTGTGAATGATCTTCCTGTGCCTCGCAAATTGTTAAACTTGCCAGGATCAGAAGCAGAACTGCTAATAATGTAAGTTTTGGTTTTCTCATAGGATGAAGTTACTGATCGTGGTTCTTCAGTCTGATTCTCCGGGCAATAGCCGGCCTGAATAAAAACAGCCGGTTTCGTGGGCGGTCGTCATGATTTGTAAAACCGTTTTTTGAACCGGTTCAGCGCAAAAGGTAATATAAGCAGGAACGGAATAATCCAGACAGCCGCATAAGAAAAGCCCTCGAACCAATTTTCAACCGAATACACATGCTTTCTGTCTCCAAAAATTTTGACGATATAGTCGGTTGTGTACGGGTCGATGGCATCGGGGTAATACAGGGCCGCCATATGGGCATAAGGCGGCCTGACCAGCTCGGGATTCGCGGTAATAGCTGCCGTATCGTGCGGTACAACAATGCCGTAATCGGGATCCAGTATGTAAGCAGCCGTGTCGTTGAGTTCCGCCCTCACCACCACGTGATGCCCGCCCACATCGAGCAGTTCAGCTTTGATGCCGTTGTCGAGCAAAACACCTTTGACGATCGTGGAATGCGTTGAACATACCCCGGCCCCGCGTTCTAAATTCTTATGGTAGTTGCTGAACTCATACTTTTCGTATTTTTTGGGATTGATGTAGGATGCGGCAAATAACAGGTAATTCTCCCAAACAGGTACCCTGAGGTGATATTTTTCAACACCTTCGTCTTTCCAGTAGTGAGCAAAACCATCATTGACCACCTTGTTGATCCTGACTGAAAAATCAATATTGGATTCATGTTCTTCTTTTTTTAACATTTCCCGGATCTCCGGGTAAGGGATGGTGACATCATTGATCCGGTTGTGAAAAGTCTGTTCTTCTGTGTATATGGCAGGGTTTCGCATGGTTTTGAATAAGCCAGATATATTGATTATCAGCAGAATAAGGCCTGTAGCCAGCATAATTTTTGTACCTTTTGTTTTCAT
>CAZOYZ010000153.1:0-10350 GCA_964584045.1 uncultured Prolixibacteraceae bacterium
GAGTTGCAGATTTTCTGATTGATCTGCCTGACGCGGTTTTCGTCGACCTTGATCACTTTCCGGTCGTAGGTCATCAGCCCGTTTACTTCCATCTCCACGTCGGTGGTCTGCGTGTATACAGCCGCCGAAAAACCGGCTTTGATAAGGGTATACAACTGCTCCCCGTAGTTCACGTATTGAGCAGTCACTTCCTCCGAATTCTTAAACTGCACATATCCCCAGTTTTTCTGGTCAGTCCAGAGGTGACCTTCGGATGCCAGCCCAATGCCTCCGTATTCGCCGAGCACGGTGGCACGCGACGCATCGTACAGGTAAAGCTCGGGATGCGGATAGTTATGCAGGTCGAGCATGTCGCCTGCCGGATAGTGATTCCCTCCGCTGGCCGGATTGACCAGACGGCTGGGATCATAGGCTTTGGTCCAGCCGGCAATCTCGCCGGTTTTAAACTGTCCCCAGGCCTCATTGAAAGGGACCCAGCAAACGACGCTGGGATGCGGATAAAGCAGATCGATGATCGCTTTCCACTCGTTCCGGTAGTTGGCTTCCGACTCGGCGCTTCTGACCAGCTCCGACCCGTTAAAGTACTGACGATTCTGCCATTGGGGCGAACGATCGCCGCTGGGCATATCCTGCCATACCAGCATACCGAGCTGATCGCAGTGGTAATACCACCGGGCCGGCTCCACCTTCACGTGTTTACGGATCATGTTAAAGCCAAAGTCCTTTGTCTTCACCACATCGTACTTCAGGGCCTCGTCGGTAGGAGCCGTGTACAACCCGTCCGGCCACCATCCCTGATCCAGCGGACCAAACATAAACTGGTCGCTGTTGTTCAACTGCAGGCGGACGATCCCTTTTTCATCGCGCTTCACAGAGACTTTACGCATGGCAAAGTAACTGCCGGCCTCATCGGTCACTTTCCCGTTGCTGATCAGCGATACCTTCATGTTGTAAAGAAAGGGCGAATCGGGTGACCATAATTTAGACTGCGGAACAGAAACCTCCAGCACCTGTCCGGATGAAGCTTTTGCCGACGCAATTTCCCGGTTCCCGTCAAAGACCGTCACCTGATAAATATCCCCTAAGGTTGTCCCTTCGGTCAATACTTCAACGGTAATGCGGTTATTGTCGATGTCGGGCGTAGTCCTCACGGCCTCGATAAATTTTTCACTCACCGGTTCCATCCAGACCGTTTGCCAGATCCCCGTCACGGAAGTATACCAGATCCCGCGGGGTTCGCTGACCTGTTTTCCGCGGGGCTGATACCCCTTGTCGGAGGGATCCCAGACTTTGACCACCAACTCCTGTTCCCCTGATTTCGACAAAAAAGGTGTCACATTGAACGAAAACGGGGTATAGCCGCCCTGGTGGGTCCCGATCTTGATCCCGTTGACAAACACGTCTGTTTTCCAGTCGACCGCACCGAAATGAAGAAGGATTTGCTGATTCTTCCAGTTTGAAGGAACCCTGAATGTGCGTTTATACCAGAGCTCATTTGCAACCCCCAGGGTTTTGCCGACACCGGAGAGACTGCTCTCTACGGCAAAAGGGACCAGGATATTCCCGTCAAACCGTGAAGGCCGGGGAGCACCCGCCGTCGTAATGGCGTATTCCCACAATCCGTTCAGATTCTCCCATTTGGCCCGCTGAAGCGTCGGTCGGGGATACTCGGGAAGAACATTGGCCGGATCGATCTTTTCGGCCCAGGGCGTTTTGATCTTGTCTCCGGCGGGTTTCCACCGGGCGTGAGCGCTTCCGGCAATGAAGCACAAAACAATTGGTAAAAGTAATCTTCTCATGTGCTTTTTGTGATTATATCGGTTATTAAGAAGTTCTCTGACCGTGCTGACGACCTTCATGCCACTTTCGCCGTCCACTAACAATTAAGGCTTTTCAGGTCAAAGATACGCATTCTGTGTGGCACATTCCCTCATGTTCACCATCTTTCTAACCCATCAATGAAGAATTTAGTGAAGCTTTCTGAGCATACCATCTTGATCCGGATACAGGTTAGCACCGGGGATGATTGACTTCACAAAGGTAACTTTTTAAAAAGAGTTAGCCTTATGAATTGATGCTTTATAAAAAGCAATAAAGTTGCAAAGTCATACTTAATAACATTAAACCTCTTTATCAAACTGAAAATCAATTACAGGCGAAGCATGGATGAATGACGAGGATTGTCCTGCCCTCAAAGAACACTACCCTGCAGTTAATAAACGTTATGGAATAGAAGTAACCCCAAAGGATGACCTAGCCGTGGCTGTTTCCTGGAAACGCAAAGCCTTGGCAGGCCCATCGGATGAGGGGAAAATATTTTTTGCGCGCCTGTATCGGACAACGGGAGGAAAAACTGGTTTGGGAGATTTATAATACCACCCGTTACATCGAAGAAGTTGTTTCGTCTCCTAAAAACCGATTTGAACATCAGGCCCATTTTCCATAAAAAAGATGAAAATACGATCGCCCATTTATTCGTGGGCATTATGGCTGTTCAATGATTATTCTGAATCCTACATCGTAGACCTTCTGCCACGACTCATATGGACGGCGCACTGAAGATCCGGTATCTGCCGGCCGGTCTGCCCATGATCCGCCTCGGACTACCTTGGGCATTTGCAAATTTCCATCGTTCCGACTATCTGCTTCTGAGTATGGATAAGGTTTGTAACTACTTTTTGTCCACTCGCTTACATTGCCAATCATGTCTTTCAGTCCCCAGGCGTTTGGCTTGGTCATTCCAACGTAATCCACTACAAAATATTGATCTTTAAATCTTTCATCGCGCAACGGAAAATTATTATTGAGTGGATAAGCCCTGCGCCATTGAAGATTACCCGGTCCAGGGTAATTATTTGTGTTGAACCAGCGCAGAGATTGGTCAGCAAGATTGGCATACTGCCCCCAATCGCTATCAAAATCGCCATAAAAAAACCTTGTTTCAGTGCCCGAACGGGCAGCCCATTCCCATTGGGCTTCACTAGGTAATGACACTTTTAGTCCGCTTTTTCTGCTCAACCATTCGCAAAAACGCATGGCTTCCTGCCAGGATACCCGTGCCACTGGTTGATCCGGATGGTTTGCGATATACCCCGGAGTGACCCTATCCATAAAATGCATATCAATATACTTGGTATCGTGATCAGGATCAAAGCAGGCATACTGAGCATTCGTGATTTCGGTCTCTGTCATCCAGAAATCCTGCTCGATTCTTACTTTGGTACGGGGTCTCTCATCTGAATGACCTTCCAAACTCCCCATTATAAAAGAACCCGAAGGTATTCTCTTAAGAACCATTTTAACCTCATTGTCAAGAGATACGGTTTTGGTAATCTCCGATGTCCCGGCTTTCTGGGAAGCCTCAGCTACCGAACGATTCATGGGAAATCCCTTGCAAACAAGCTCATCGGCACGAATAGGCTTTTCGGCTGGAGGAGCTATATAAGTAACAAGAGCAGCCGGTATAGCCAATGCTTTTGCTTCCATTTCAGCATCAATAACAATACCAGCGAATTCCCTGGCCAACTCGCGACGTCGTTCAACCGAGTTAATATTCCCTGAAACGATGATTGGTTTTCCACGCTCAAATTCTGCAAATTGCGGCACATTAAGGTCAATCCAAGTATACAGTCGGTCACGTGACTCGCGGTCTAACTGTTCCAGCCGGACACCGTAATGCCCTTTCGTCAGAATTTGGACCAGAGGGCTTGTTGTGGCATGGTATTCCATAGGATTCAATATAGACATGTCGGCTTCAGTTCCCGGACGGTGCACGTAAGGATGTAATGTTTTGTAGGCAACATCAGCGTTTGCAAAAGACGGCTTACTGCGCGGGCCAACCTGGTTCTCTCCGTTATGACAGCCGATACAATATTTCTGCAGAACCGGATAAACCTCATTTTCAAATCCGAATGGCCGGGCAGGACCATACCAGAGTTTCAGCGACTCCGGTGCTCTCCTCGATGCAGAAACTGACTTAATTGGGGTAACCTGATTCCTGTCTTCATGGCACCCTACACAAGAGACACGTTCTCCGGGCATTCCCACTAACCAGCTACGCATAAGTTGTACTGCCCTTCCTTCTTCGTCCAATGGTTGAATTGAAACCGGAGTATTGGCCGGGATTATGAAATGAGCTGACCCATCTTCCTCCACATCAACTGTTCCCAAAATCCTTTTTATATCCCAGCCACCATGGGTGCCAACCCAATTTATTCCTGCTCTCCCATAGTACCCGTAATGGTATGAAAATAATCGAAGGGCTTTTACGGTACCTCTTGGCACTCCTTTTAAGCCGGGTCCTTCATAAATATCTGATATGAAAACGCTTGAGGTTGTAGCATCTTCTTTTATCCTACTTGAAACTATAGTTGGTCGCTTCCTCGGCCGAAAAGGTATAGGCTCAAAGAATCCGGAACCCTCCAGTTCTGCTATTAATGTCACATTGTCAAAAACATCGACCAGGTAAATGCCCCATAGTCCATCCGCTTTCGGCTTCATAGAAACAAGAATATATTTACTGTTTAATGGATAAGGATGAGTGATTAGTTCTGGAGTTTCCTTTAAAAATACACTGTTTACAATGTTATCACAAATTGTTGCAGCCACGTGTTTCCCATACCCCGGAACATACTGAACAAATCCGGTCTTCTCAGGAGGCAGGGTATCGGGAATTACCACAATATGACTCCCGTCCGGCCCCCATTCTTTGCTCGCCGGACTGTGATGGAAAGGATAACTTCTCGCCAATCCGGGATCTAATAACACCAAACGGCCAGCCTCTCCGTAGTCATGATGACCGGCAATAATACCTACCATCAAACTGGGATGATCAGGCACTGGGGTAGGGAAGCGGAATGCAGTGGGAAACCATGAATTACTTCCATACAGTGCAGTTTGATTTGTGCCATCCGGGTTCATCGACATCAGACGTCTGGAGAAATAGTGAGGAATATCTGAATATTCCCACCGGATATAGGCTACGCGGCCGTCATTCATGACTACCGGATCGTTTACGTGATCCTGGTCAAAAGTCAGTTGTCTAAGCTTCTTTGTCTTCGGTTCTAAAAGATAAAATGCGGTAGCCAAATCACCACCACCCACACAGGGGATACCCACATAATTGGCGTTAGAAGACACGATAATTCTCCCATCGGGCAAGTAACAGGGACTATAAAAATGAAGGTCAGGGTAATTTGACGGTGTTATTTCAACCGGGTTCCCTCCCGGCACAGTCATCTCGTGAACAGCCCATTGCCAGTTTTTTCCCCTTTTTACAGGTGAAGAAAACAAGACATGTTGACCATCAAAATCCAGCTTCATGTCACGAATAAGCTCTCCTCGCGTTGATTTATATAATGATTCTATTTTGGGAGTCCCGCGGAGCCCGCATAATGTGGCTATTTCGTTGTAAAATCCAGTACGGCGCATATTCGCCTGAGAACTAAAATTGGACGAGATCAATCCAGCACGGTAATCATGCCCTGACTCGGGAGTGAAATTGCATGACGCATCACGTGCTTCTCCATTATTAAAGTCACGGCGCACGACAAGTAACGTGTCAAAGTCCAATAAAGGATTCGCCAGTAGTGCCTCTCGGATACCGAGAAGTAACAATTCTGCTTCTTTCATTGCGTCCTCACGTCCTGATTCGAGGGTAAGGAGTACATCTGCCTGTCTCTTCTGAAACAAATCTACTGCCTTGGAATGATAAGTGGAGTCATATTCTTTTGGATAGGTTTCACCCATATCCGAAACAGCTAATTTTATTGCCGGAAGATTTACAGCTTTCATGTTGGCAATAAGTTCACGGCAGCGCTTTGATTTTCCATACATTTCACGTAGTCTGGCCAAATCTTCCGGACTGTCTGCCTGAGAGGCCAATTTCACTGCAGAATCTTTTATTCCCGACATACAGTTGCTTGCATATCTTTGTGCAAGCTCCTTAAAATCCCCCAGGATCCAGTTATTTGTAAAAATATCATCCGGATCGGCAATCTGATGATCTTGAGATACAATACCAGTCCGAAAATCACGTCTTACCAACGTCCATAACTGATTAAGCTTTGCCTGATGCTCTCCTGAAGTTTCATTCTCCCCTTTTTCATTTAATCCATTCCGTATAAGAGATTCACGAGACAGCCGTACTGTCTCTTCCCAAGTTGACTGGCGTTTATACCATTCCGGATCAGATTCCCCCGTTTTTAATCCGATAATACCAAATAACAGGATGGGAACCATCAGAAAAACTAGTTTTGTTCTTTTTTGATCCATGACTACAATTTGGTTAATATGTTTTAATTTTAAACTTGTTTGTTCACTCTGCCTTTGTTTATTTTATTTATTTGGCAGGTATACTCCAACTATCCATCACATGAACCGTTGAAATAGTCCTGATAATATTGTGATCAGAAAAGATCCAAACAACTTTTTTGTCTGGAGTTACTTCAATCAGGTGAGGTGATTTACCCAGGTTTCCGTGTCCAAGCCAATTGCACAGTATGGTATTTCCATTAGACAGGCGTTGTATGCCAGCGATAAACTTCAAGCTTATCCCTGACAGATCGCCCGCCCATATTTCCCATACTTTTTCCCCTGCCATATTCACCTCAATAACTCCGGGCCTATTGTTATCTCTGTCAGCAATTGAAATCAGCGTATTTCCATTTTCCAGACGAACAACACTATGCGGTCCGCCTTCGGCAGGTATCTCCTTAATCACCTTACCATTCGGATCATATTCCCGTACCACGCTCAATCCATAATGAGCAACCAGATAGTTCCCGTTATCCAACTTGCGGGCATTCCGCGAAAAAAAATGACCACCGGAAATTCCCTCCGGCAGAAGCCTGATTTCCTTCGCAACTTTTCCTCCGGGTTCTACTTCAAGCAATCGTCCCGCAGTGCATTCACTTATGAATGTATTGCCATTGGCTAAACGTTGACAGGCAAAAATTTCACTGCTTGAATTATATTCAAAAATGACTTCCTTTTTCCTGTTAATTTCCCGAACGCCGTTACCTGTGGTAAAAAGTAAGTTACCATTAGGTAGAACCCATACATCGTCGTTCCTGAAGGCGTCTGTTATAGGGATCACTTTACCGGTTCTGCGTACTTCAAATATCTTTCCGGTCATGTAATCTCCACAGATGAAATGATGTCTCAATTTGCTTTCTTTAACTGGAGATACTGACACTCGTGGTATCTTTTCTGCAAATAAGGATATACCAATCAGCGTTAGTATCACACCTGTCAATATCGTTATTGAGAATTTGCTTTTCATTTCACTATGGTTTCATGGCCGGGGTAATCTTAGCCACAGCATCCAATTCCAATTCAAAAAGGAGATCATCCCGGCAAATATCTGCGTTCATCACGATAAAAGGAAAATCCCGAAGATTATTTTTTTGAAGCCAGTCATCAAACAAAGACATAAAGCTCATGTCCTGGAAATAAGCAATTGCCCGGAAAGTATCGTTCCAAGTCATCTCCCTGGATTCCAGTATCGCCCCGATTACTTTCATGGTTAGTTCTATTTGAGCAGCAGCATCCCCCTGATGAACCGTTTTGCCATTAGGATCAATACTGGCTGTCCCGGAGATCAACAATTGGCGGTGAGTGGAAAATTCAAGCTCAACAGCACGGCTAAATGAGCTTTTGTAATCAATTGCCGAGCATTGGAGCGGTGAAGGAACCAATGTGATTTTCATCTCGTCATTCTTCTTACGAACAGCTATTGCTCCGGCAATAATACCGGAACCATATGGGTTCGATGCCCCAATACCAGTGCTGGCTGGAACGCCATGTTCAAAAATACCGCGGTCGTTAAAAAACTGCGTGCGCACCATGTTAAACTCGTCATACCACTCCAAAAGGTGGTCCAGGTATAGCCAGGTCCGCACTACGTGAAGGAAATTCATGCCACAATACCTGAGTACTTCCTCCATTTGAAGAAAAACATCTCTGGCCTGCTCTTCTCTTGATTGACTGGTATCATGTGGTAATATTCCTGCTAATATGCAGTAATCGGCCTGTTCGTCTGACCATACGGATCCCACAGACCTCCCGTCTAATTCCAAGCGTTCAACCTTGATGCCTTTGATCAGCCAGCCCTGGGTGCCTTTCAATCTGTGACCGTTGCTTCTAACTCCCTGGATACACATAACCGGCCAGGGAAGATATGCAAATTGGCTGACAGGGATATTTTTAGAATCATAGTCTTCTAAAATAAACTGTACTGCAATTTGTTCAGGATCTTTCGGGAATCCCTGAAAAACTGTCACGGGATCATTTTCGTGGCATTGCACACTCAAACAGGATTCAATAACATTCTTACGGTATATACTTCTGAAATACTTAGTCATAGAGATAGTACATATTTTATCAAATCATTAACTTCACTCGGTGTCAATCTGCTGGTACTGCCGTGATTGTCGTTCTCGTTACAACGGATCAGCACTTCATTCAACGTCGCCGCCCGGCCATCATGAAGGTAAGGGGCAGTACGCCAACATTCGATTAGTGATGGAGTATCAAAAACTTTATTTTTTTCAATCCCTTCGCCCAGTCCGACATTGTACTGTTTCAGGTCTGTGTACATTGGCGCCGGATGACAAAAGACACAACCTGCCTTCATGAACACTTTCTCTCCTCTCAGGGCTGATTTGCTTAACTTACCTTTCTCCAAATGGGGACTGGATATCGGTTGTAAAGCCATGAGGTAGGCATCGATATTTCGGGCATTTTCTTCTGAACAAAAGACAAATTGGATATGCCGAAAACCGGAACGAACAGCTTCTTCCGCATTCTTTCGGATACCCAAACTCATCGCAGGTGGAGTTTTATGTGTTAACAATAAAGTTTTTGTATTTTTCGGATTGCCGATGCCATCGTTAAGCAAATCCCAGTTCAGTCCGTCAATCCGCGCATCTCGTGCATGACAACTCGCACAACTTTGCCAATGTTGAAAACAAAGCGTAGCATCATTGAAAAACATCTCACCTGTCCGCTCATTGGAAAGGGGGAGAGATGTCCCTAACGCGATTAACCTTGGACTAGCTTCTCCTTTCAGTGAGATCACCGACAGCTTATCACTGAAATACAGGCCAACTACTGCCTGATCTCTCACCAGGCACAACTCACGGGAACCGTTGCCTGACAGTGGAATTCGCCTCCGGATGCCTGACAGAAATCTAAGGTCATTAAGTACATCTTCCAAGGTCTGAGACATACCAATCTTTTCACCTTGCTCAATCCGGGAAAGTCGATCATGTAACTCCACCCGGTTGATAATGCTAAGCTCATGTGTACCGGCATGGGTCACACATAGCATTCTCCCATCCGGTGTGCAAGCTACCCCCCAAGGATTGGCAGCGCCAAGGTCAATATCATCCAGAAGAAAAGTGCCAAAAAGTTTGTCCTCCGACAAGTCCAGAATACTGATGGCACTTGTGCTCATCCAACCACGCTCAACCTGAGTCGTTGGTACCTGATAACGACCCAAGGAATGGGTCACGTAAGCATATACACCATCGGGCGAGATTGCTACTCCCCGCACAAAAGTGGACCCGTTGGGCAGTGCCAGATTGGCGACTACAGTCCGGTTTACCGGATCCACCAAAGAAACCATGGCTGCTATGTAATCGTCGTTGGCCGGTCCTTCCGGCAGATGGTTCACTACCACGAGACGCCTACCGTCAGGTGTAAAAGCAGAAGCAACCGGTTCACGCGATACGTCAATCCGGGTGATTTCTTTGTGTTTTTCGATATCGATTAGGCTAACCGAGTTATTGAAGCGGTTACAAACGGAGAGGAGTTTACCATCCAGATTCAGTGCTAGTCCTGCAGGAGAATGCCCAACAACAACAGAGAACAAAATGCGGCCGGTTCCAGCATCCAACGCCATAACTTTACCCGGTGAACCATCCAGTGTAACATAGAGACGCCCCCGGACAACATCCGCCACAAGACTCGTTGGCGAAGCGGGAAGAGAAGCCGACCAATCTTCCTGTCCGTTCGACAAGGTTATGTGAACCAGCCGTTTGGGCAGATACTCAGCCACGTAAACTCCGGTTCCCCAAGCATCTGCCACCAAGGCTACCGGAGAAGCATTAGCATCTTGCGATGTTCCCTGCGAAGCGGAACTATTAATATTTAAATTTGAAAGTATTATAATAATAAAAATAATTTTGACTGACAAATTGTTGATTATGAGTTTATTTATCTGGAACAACAAAGCCTCCTTTGAGTCATAATCTGGTCTACTGTGTTTCAAATGAGCTGAAGTATCCATCAGTCCTGTGGATGCAAACACCTTTGTATTATTCATGATCTGAAATTTACTTTATCATT
>CAZOYZ010000154.1:0-10318 GCA_964584045.1 uncultured Prolixibacteraceae bacterium
ACGCGATCGTATCACAGGCTCAAACAAATCGTTTAAATCTGCAGTTTGAAAACAATTCACTGAAAGAAGTCCTTCAGATCCTGGAAGATCAGACTGATTTTTCTTTTGTGTATAAAGATGAGTTGGTCAGTTCCGGGAGTAAGATTACCGGTAGCTTTAAGGATAAGGAGATCATCGAAATACTTGAAAGTATTCTTCGCGACCGAAACCTGACTTATATGATCAAAGGGAAAGCAGTGGTAATCTTACCCACGGAGCAGGTAACCGCGGTGAGACAGCAAAAGTCAACTGTGAAAGGTACCGTCAACGACTCTTCGGGAGCTCCTTTGCCGGGCGTGACGATTGTAATAAGAGGTACGACAAAGGGTACGATTACCGACTCCCAGGGAAATTATTCACTGGCCGATATTCCCGGAAATGCTACCCTGGTGTTTTCATTTGTGGGGATGAAGACGCTGGAGATTCCGGTTGGCAGCAGGACTGTGATCAATGAAATAATGGAGGAAGAGACAATCGGCATTGAGGAGGTCATTTCGATTGGGTATGGTTCCATGAAGAAAAGCGACCTGACCGGCTCTGTCACAAGGGTCAATGTCGAAGAAAAGTCGCTCCAGGCCAATACGAACATCCTGGCGGTTTTGTCCGGAACAACCGCAGGCGTCAATATCGACCAGACTTCGGCTTTGGCCGGAGAAGAGCCGGAATTTTCGATCAGGGGGGCGACATCGCTTTCTGTCTCAGGTGCACCGCTTGTCGTACTTGACGGCATTATTTATACGGGATCGATCAGCAGTATTAACATTGATGATGTGGAGTCGATCGACGTTCTCAAGGACGCCAGCGCCGCCGCCGTTTACGGCGCAAGGTCGGCGAACGGCGTCATCCTGATCAACACCAAACAGGGTAAAACCGAAAAACCGATAATGTCATTCGATATGTATTATGGTTATCAGGATCAGATTAAAAGTCCCATGAAGGTGATGAATGCAGAACAATACGCCATTAAGTACCTGGATTATTATTATCAGCAGACCTTGTATAAATGGTATGCCACACATCCGACCAGTGCGGAAGGGAAACCTGTCCGGCCTGATGCTACGAACAGGGAGGTTGTCGCTTCGTACCTTCGCTACCAGGAAGAACGGGATAATTACATGGCCGGAAATTCGGTGGACTGGGTGGATGCCGTGTTGCGTAAGGCCCCGATCCAGAATTATAACTTGAGTTTTTCGGGGAAGAGTCAGAAAAGTAATTACTTTATTTCAGGTTCTTACACAAGCGAGGACGGCATTTTGAAAAATGACCAGTTTTCGAGATTCACGGTACGTTCCAATCTGGAAAGCAAAATAACCGAATGGCTTACCTTATCGCTCAATTCAGCATATTCCTATCTCGATTACTCAGGCGCGGCCGCAAGCCTTGGAGATGCAAGGCATGGTTCTCCGCTGGCCGACAACAAGATCGGACGCAAAGATTACGATATGTACCTGCTTGGTGAACAATATACTCCTTATCCGCTTAATAATTTGTATGAGGATGACAAGGACATCCGGAATAATTTGTTTCTGGTGGGCAGTGTCAAAATAACAGTACCCTGGATCAAGGGATTAAGTTATCAGTTAAACTATTCCAATGATTATAACTTTAATAACAGTGCCAATTTTTATCCGTCCACCGTTCCGGACGGAAGCAGCAACAATGGTAAAGCATCAAAAAGCCATTCAGAGTCCCGACACTGGGTTTTTGACAATATTGTGACGTATCTGCGAACCTTTGGCGATCACCAGGTAAACGTTACGTTACTGTACAGCCGGGACAGCCGTAAGGCAAGCAGTTCCAGCCTTTCGGCAGAAGGATTCGATAACCAGACGCTGGGTTATAATAATATCGGACTTGGAACAATAAATAAGAGTGTGGGTTCAGGAGCCTCAAGGGATGCCAACCTGGCCTATATGGCCCGTGCAAACTATTCGTATAAAAGCCGTTACCTGCTGACCGGTACCGTGAGAAAGGACGGTTACTCCGGTTTTGGAGCGGACAGGAAATTCGGGATATTCCCTTCAGTATCGGTCGGATGGGTTATGTCGGAAGAATCCTTTCTTAAAGGCAGGGATTTTCCTTACCTCAAGATAAGGACATCTTACGGGGTGAACGGGAACCAGGGACTCGGAGCGTATAACAGCTTAGCGAGGATAGCCGGTTCACCCTACGTTTACGGATCGGAAACTGTTATCGGTCTTTATCCGTCCACTTTGGAAAACGCAGATCTGGGGTGGGAAAGGACCGCATCCACGAATATCGGGCTCGATTATGCTTTTCTGGATCACCGGATATCAGGATCGATCGAGTTTTACAAAGCAAAAACAACGGATGTGCTGGTACAGAGGACTCTTCCTTCACCAACAGGATTTTCCAGTGTGTGGACCAATCTGGGAGGCCTTTCCAATAAAGGTCTCGAACTGCAACTGTCCACTATTAATTTCAAGGGTATCCGTGGCGGATTTCAATGGACAACTGATTTTACCTTTTCCTTGAACCGGGATAAAATCACCAGGCTTTATGGGGACGGATCAGACCAGGATATTGGTAACTCGTGGTTTGTCGGAGAACCGATCGGTACGCTTTACGATCTGGAAATGGCAGGAGATCTCTGGACGGAGGAGGAATTGTACAACGGTGAAACACTTGCCAATTGGTATCCAGGCCAGATAAAATATATCGACCAAAATGATGACAAAGTGATCAACGCTGCTGACAGGAAAATTATCGGCTACAGGGAACCCCGATACCGGTTCAGTGTGAACAATACGTTGTCCTGGAAAAATTTCACATTGGATTTCTATGTCAATTCCGTGCGGGGAGGGAACGGGTACTATAAACTTAATAATGCCAGTGCACTTAATGTCGGCAATACGGATCATACGTTACGGGAGAATCTGCCGGCGGTAAGGCCTTACTGGACACCCGATAACGGAGTTAATAATGCGACCGGCGTTTACAGCGCAGCCCCTGCCAGCGGCGGGATCTATCAGGACCGGAGTTTTGTCCGTTTACAGCATGTCACCCTTTCGTACAAATTCAGTCCCCGGCTTCTTCAATCGCTCGATATGAAATCAGCCCAGATTTTTATTTCAGGTAAAAACCTTTACACTTGGACCAAATGGTCAGGCTGGGATCCTGAAACAGCCAGCACTTCATCGGGGAATCACCCTTCCATGCGGAATATCACAGTAGGTGTCAAATTATCCCTGTAAATTAACAAGATATGAACAAAATAGTAAAAATACGTGAAATGGAAAAGCAGATCATACAGCTTGGAAGAAGGACGACCTTTTTGATGTTCCTGATGCTGATCATATTGACTTCATGTAACGATGAGAAATTTCTGGAGGAAAAGCCCCTGAGTTTTTTTTCGCCTGAAAATGTTTATTCTTCGGTTGCCGGTATAAGGCAGGGAATTACCGCCTTGTACGTGGAATTCCGTTTAGACTATGGTTACAGGGATAAAAATACAGGTACAACCCTTTGGCTTGGAATGACGACCGATATTGCTTTTTACGGGGAAGATCCAGGCAGTACCAAGCTTTTAACGAACTACCAAACGTGGTTACTGCCGGCCAACAGTACAGTTCGTGGCTACTGGAACAACTGGTACAGGATGATCCAGTACGCCAATGTGGTCATTGAGGCCAGTGAGAACCTGGATGTGAACGAGTGGGACAGTCCCGCACAGCAACAGGCCTATATCGCAGAAGGGAGATTCTGGAGGGCTTTTTGTTACCGGAATCTTGTTCCCTTCTATGGAGATTGTCCCCTTGTTACCTCGGCGGTGAAGACAGCAAAAGTGGATTTTACGCGGGATCCAAAAGCAGATATCTACGAGCAAATGGAAGAAGATTTGTTGTTTGCGGCGGAGAATTTGCCAAAGCCGGGTGAAGAAGAAGATCCCGGCAGGGTTACCCAGGGGGTGGCGTGGCACTACCTGGCAGAGACTTATCTCGCCGAAGGCAAATACCAGCAAGCCGCCGATGCGGCATCAGAAGTGATTGACGGTGGTCATTACGCGTTGATGACCCAACGTTTTGGAAGTACGGTTGATGTTTTTGGTACAGGCGATGTTTATTTGGACCTTTTTGCTTACGGTAACCAAAATCTGCCTGAAAATAGAGAAGCGATGTGGGTACTTCAGATTGAGCCCAACGTTACCGGCGGACTTGAGTTCGCTGGTGAAAGAATGTATGGGCCTGCTTATTTCCGGATGGGAAATACGCCCGACGGAAAAAAAGCATTTATAGGAGAGTTTGTTGACGGCAAATACACCGGCTATTCCGATACACTGGGCCGTCCTGTGGCCTGGATGCGACCTACTTATTATGTTACTCACAGAATCTGGAAAAGCGACTGGAGCAACGATATCCGAAATGCAAAGCATAACATTAAACGTGATTTCTATTTTGATAATCCTCAATCGGCCTATTACGGTCAAAAGGTCGATTTCAGCCTTTATCCTCCCGGAAAAAGGAATGCGATACTGGATACCTGCCAGTATATTTTCCCGTTCTTTATGAAGTTTGCCGATCCCTGCCACCATTTCACCGCTCCAGCAGAATCGGGCGGCGGACGTAACCATAAGGATATTTACCAGTTACGGGTTGCAGAGACTTATCTGCTACGCGCGGAGGCCTACATTGGCCTTAACAGGAAGGATCTGGCAGCAGCTGATATTAATGCGGTCCGGAACAGGGCCCACGCGACCCCTGTCACCGGAGCTCAGGTAGATATCAATTACTTGCTGGATGAACGGGCAAGGGAACTCTATGGCGAAGAGCAACGGTCATTCGTGTTGCTCCGGAACGGCGTATTCCTGCAGCGGACAAGGCAATATAATGATAATCCGTTGTACCCTGGTTCCAATGTCCAGGATTACAACACACTCTGGCCCATTCCCCAGGATTTCATCGATTTGAATATTGGTGCAACGATCGGGCAAAACCCGGGGTATTGATAAGATATTTTCACGCTGGTTAATTTATTTATTACAGCGCAATCCTCTCTGGGATTGCGCTGTTCAGTTCAAATTCTATAAGATTCGATTTATGAAGATTACAATTCCTCATTTCACGATCTTTACTTTTCTGTTATTTTCTCTGAATGTTTTAGGACAGGGCGGCGGGTTTATTGTTAAAGACGGCAAAACTTTTTTTCCCATTGGTTCATATGATCTTCCTAAAGAGGATGCAAAACTGACAGAATTGGCCGCAGCCGGGTTTAATTTTATCCGGTGCAATTCGAAGGAAGCTCTGGACCGTGCCCAGTCGGTAGGGATGCTGGGATGGGTGCCGTTAAATTTTGCCGGAGGCGTGACCGATGATTTCAAATCCAGGGTGAATGCTGTTGCCGGGCATCCTGCTTTGGCGGTATGGGAAGGTCCGGATGAGATCGTATGGGGCTTTACCGGCGGAAGCGGCCTGTACCGTGACTTAAAAGTCCATGAGAAACCAAGCGCCTGGTGGGAGCAGACCCCCGGCGCTGTCAAATATGCGACCGAGCGTTCTGCCACCGTCATTCCCAATATGATCGGAGCCATTTCCTATATCAGGAAAGTTGATCCTGATAAGCGGCAGGTATGGATCAATGAGGCCTGCCAAAGCGATGCGGGGTATATCAGGCAATACCTGGATCAGATCGATATTACCGGCTGTGACATTTATCCGGTAAAAAACCTCCGGGATTCAGGACCGGCAGTACGCAGCAGTGTAGATGAGATCAGGTTCTATGCGAACCGGTTTATGCAAATTGGCCGGAACAAACCGGTTTACATGGTGTCACAGGGTTTTTCCTGGCCGGAGCTTGGTGGACTTCAGGGAAACCAGCCTCCGTCATATCCTTCCTTTGCCGAATCCCGGTACATGGCCTATACAGCCATTGTCCATGGTGCCAAAGGCATCAACTACTGGGGGATGCGGTACAGCAAATCCGAAGAATTCCTCCAGTCGGTCTATGCGGTTGTCAGTGAGCTATCGGCACTGCAGCCGTTCCTGACGGCGCCTGTCCCGCAGCAGGATGTTCACATGCGGATAATCCAATCCACCTACGGGGATCCGGATGGTTTGGCATCGGCGATGGTGAGACAGTCCGGTGAAGACCGGTTGGTTATTGTGATCAATGAATCGGATTTCTGCCAGATGGGGGTTATGGTTGAAAACCTGGAAGGGATGGACGGACTAAAGCTGTACGAGCTTTATGGGGATGATGAGGTTATGGTATCCCATGAAGAGATCAGTTTACGGATGAAGGCCAGGGAAGTTAAGGTTTTTGCCACCGACAGGAAATGGGAAACCAGGCGGTTGGAAGGAAGAAATTATGCGGGGTTATAAATTTCCAAAAGAAGCTGGGGCAGAAGGTCCATATCGAAGCCAGTTCCTGTTGCATGGTTTTTTGAATCGACGGCCCGCTGGAGGTGTACGATGCCTGTGAAGCGTCGAAAAGATGTACCCGGTGTTGCCAGAATAACCTATAAAAAATTAAAATCTATGATCAAAAAAAGACATATGGGGACGATCCTGATCCTCCCTGCTATTATCATCAGTTTTATTTTCTTGTCATGCCGGGATAACAAAAATATGGTACTTCACAGTCCTGACGGCAGGTATGATTTTCATCTGACAGCAGACTCAATACTTGCTTATTCTGTCACCTGGAAAGACCGGACAATCATTCAAAACTCGGTATTGGGGTTTAAGTTATCCGACAACACCTGCGTGGCGGCAAATGTAGAAATTGAAAAAATTACAGAGACGGCATCCGACACCGTATGGAAACCGGTTTACGGAGAGCAATCCCAATACAGGGATAATTACAACGAAATGCTGGTTAACTTTTCAAAAGGCAGTAAGTTATATGCTTTAAGGATAAGAGCTTATAATGAAGGAGTTGCCTTTCGGTATGAATTTAATCAGCTGGATTCGATGAAAATTGCTGATGAACTGACTGAATTTACCTTTGCGGATAATCAGACAGTCTGGGTCAGCAAAAAGGCGCAGTCTGTCGTAACGGAAATGAAACTCGATCAGGTGTCTTTTGATTGTGAGCGTCCGTTTATTGCAAACATCTCTGATTCAGTTTTTTTGGCTCTCGGGGAGGCCGGACTGGTCGATTTTGCCCGGATGAAGTTCAGGTATATTCCGGGGGCCGGTAACCGGCTGAAAGCCACTCTGGGAACTGATGCTCCCACTAAAGAAGATAAAGCTGTTGCTGATCAGATTTATGTTCCCGGCGGCGTCTATCATACTCCCTGGCGTTATATTATGGCAGGAGACTCTCCTTCTGCTTTGCTTCAAAATAATTTTCTGATTCTCAATTTAAATGAAGAGAATCAGATTAAAGATCCCGCATGGATTAAACCGGGAAAGATAATTCGCGATGTTTCCCTAACCACGCAGGGAGGGATTGCATGTGTTGATTTTGCCCGCAAGCACAATCTGAGCTATATCGAGCTTGACTCAGGATGGTACGGAGCGGAATGGGACAGCACTTCAGACGCGACAAAGGTCAATGTTTATCGTTCTCCCGGGCCGCTGGATATTCATCAGGTGATTGACTATGCTCATCAACACGGGATAAAAGTTCTTGTATATGTGAACTCCCTGGCTCTGAAAAGACAGCTGGATCAAATGCTTCCTTTATACAAGGAATGGGGATTGTCAGGAATAAAATACGGCTTCGTCAATGTTGCTTCTCAAAAATGGGAAACCTGGTTGCACGAAAGTGTCCGAAAAGCGGCAGCATATGAAATGATGATCGATATTCATGATGAGTATCGTCCAACAGGGTATTCGCGGACTTATCCAAACCTGATGACGCAGGAGGGCGTTCATGGCGACGAAACCAGTTCCACCAATGATATGGTGATTAGCACCTTATTTACCCGAATGATTGCCGGAGCAGCAGATCACACGAATTGTTATTTCGGCAAAAGAGTTACGGAAAAGATGAGTTCGCATGCTTCCCAACTGGCGAAAAGCGTATTGATATATAGTCCTTTGCAGTGGTTGTATTGGTATGATCGTCCAATCGGGTCACCGATCGACAAGGGAGGAGCAGGAGGAGAAAAAAGTGTCATCAAAGAAATTCCTGACCTGGAATTTTATGACCGTGTTCCAACCGTTTGGGATCAAACAAAAATCCTTGGAGGTTATCCGGGGCAGTGGGCAGCGGTTGCCAGGGAGAAGGACAGTTCGTGGTACATCGGAGCAATTACCGGCAACATGGAAAAGAACTTCAGCCTGAAGCTGGACTTTCTTGACGAAGAAAAGGACTATGACGCAACCATCTTTTCGGACGATCCGGGTTTAAAAACAGAAACGAAAGTAAAGATTGAAAGGATAAAAGTGACCAGGGATTCGTTCATTGAAAGCCATTTACTGAAACAAAACGGTATAGCGATCATCATCTCTCCGGTTCAAGGTAAAAAAAGACAGACGGAAGTGACTATGCACGAGAAAGAAATTTAGCAGGATTAAAGGAAAGGAACAGATGAAAAGGTTTTTGTTATTACTACTGATCTTTTGGTATCCGTTGATTTTTGTTCAGATTTCCACAGCCGACAAGCCGCAATCGAAATTGAGGTACATGGATAGTTGCCGGTGGGCCATACCGACAAGCTCGTTAATGATTGATTAGGGACAGGAAACACTTTTTTTTTAATAAAGATTATCCGTATTTTAACTAAATCAATAACACCGGGGCAGCCTTGACTTCATGCTTTGCTGAAAGTCTGACTGGGAGCAATGCGAAACGCCAATGACAAATTCAAAATGCAACAATATATACGAAAGTAAAGAATGAAGCGTAGCAGATGACTTTTTGCCCCTAATACTACAGGAATCTAAAAAAAAGGTATATTTAACAAGATTATTTAGTATGACGAATCTATTCAGCCTTTTAGTCACTTTTTCCCTGGTCTGGGGGTTGTGGGGGAATGCGCGTGCACAGACAGGTACAGCTTACGAGGTGATCCTGGGAAAATACCGGCAGTTCCTGGTACAGAGTGTTAAACCGGAAAATCAGGCGGGGCAGTTGGCCGCTTCGATGAATGTAATGGGGCAGTGGGCCGATATTGATTATGACGATACCGAGCGGGCAAAATGGCAGCCGTTGAACCATCTGAAACGGGTTAGGGATATGGCACTGGTCTGGCAAAATCCGCAATCCGGATTATTCCGCGATCCAGCGTTATGGACAGCTATTGAAAAAGGCCTGGATCACTGGCTGGAAAAACGTTACCATAATCCAAACTGGTGGCATAACCAGATTGGTGTTCCGCAGGTGATGCGCGACCTGATTGTTTTGCTGAAAGAAAACCTGTCTGAGGGTCAGCTCAAAGGAGCACAGGAAGTACTGGCTCAGCTTCGCGTACAGGATAAGAGCACCGGGGCGAACCTGACCTGGAGCGCAGACCTCGGGCTTCATTACGGAGCACTGACCAACGACCATGCATTGGTTGAAAAATGCAGGGATCTCTTGTTAAAGGAGATCAGGATCACAACCGCTGAGGGCATTCAACCCGACTACAGTTTTCATCAGCACGGCCCACGCCTGCAAGCGTTCCATTATGGCGGAGCTTTTCTCCGTGATAATATCCGCCTGGCCTGGGAATGTTCCGGTACATCCCTGGCTTTTCCCAAAGAAAAAATAAAAATACTTTCAGACTTCGTGCTGAACGGGTGGCAGTGGATGGCCCGCGGGATCCATACGGTACCTGGTACTATAGACCGCGCAATAAGCCGTCCCGGAGAATTACGCAGCGCCGATATCCGGTCGCTGATCCCGTATTTGATCGAAATTGATCCGGAACGGAAAAATGAATTCCTGGCTCTGGCTTCCCGTCAGGAGGGCGCCGGAACTCCTTTGCGGGGGTTTCGTTATTATCCGTATTCTGATTTTATGGCATATCATCAGGATGTGTTCAGCTTTTTTCTGAAAACCATTTCAACCCGGACCCTTCCCACTGAATCGATCAACAGCGAGAACCTGAAAGGAAAGCTCCTGAACAGCGGCGACGGATACGTGATCCGTGACGGGAATGAATATGACGATCTGATGCCGGTCTGGGATTGGGAAAAATTGCCTCAGGTGACTGCATTCGGGGGGGCTGGTCAGATTGTCAGGCAGGATTTCTGTGGCAGCGTTTCAGACGGTGAAAGCGGATTGACCGCGATGGATTACCGGATGAGGGGAAAGGACAACGAATTGCTCAAGGCAAAGAAGTTTTGGGCGTGTCATGACGGAACAGTGCTTTGTCTGATCGCAGGTATGG
>CAZOYZ010000155.1:0-10274 GCA_964584045.1 uncultured Prolixibacteraceae bacterium
TTCTCCCATGAAAAGCCGGTAGAGTTGTCTTTGCCTTTAAAAACATGCCCTTTCCCGGATGTTTCCAGCCGGGTTCCTTTTTCAAAACCAGATTTAAAGAGGAAGGTTCCCTGGCCGAATGACCCGTAATAACAACAGAGCAGCAAAAGTTGGAGTGACAACAGTTTTTTCATGATTTGAATAAAAATTATTTTTCGGAGGCAGGATGTTCCGGTGGAAAACTGCTCCACAATTCAAAATCGTCATACCATTGACTGACGGGGCCTTTTTTGTTCCACGACATACCGTGGTAGTTTTTCATGGGCGACCAAAAATGCAGGGGCAGCGGATTGTCTTCATGCTGTGTGCGCCCCGTGAACCCGTCGGGCCGCCTGACATCGGTGTCAAGCACCACGTTCCCGTTCACTGCAAAATAAATACGCCCGTCGGTGGCATCTTTTTTCAGGTAAGCTTCTACCAGGAACCATTTGCCCAAAGGCACTTCAGTTGTTTTATCGGAATAAATCCATTCGGTCACCCTGCAGGGCTGCGGATGTTCGCCCCGGAGAGCCCAATAAAGCTGATCTGAATTTTTATCTTTTCTGAGGTTGATGTTAATCCGGTAGTTGTTGGTCCCGCCTTTATCGGCACCGCAGCAAGTTTTACATTCTTCTTTCGATTTTTGAATACCGGAATTCGGTTCTTTCCACTCCATGATCATATACCAGGGCGCTTCCTCTTCGAAAGAAAAAATTTCATTCAGGTTATCTTGCAGTTTCATCCAATAGCGTACGTATCCTTCTTTAAAATCATTGGGTTCGTCTTTACTGAAAAAGCTGAATTCGTTCCGGCTATCAGCAGGCTGGTCCGGATCGTCGGCTTTGTTCTTCATACAAAGAACGGTGGTCTCAGTTCCCTGCGGGCCGGTGGTTTTTTCGAGGAAGGAGTCCATGTAGTCCGTTAAGATTTTATCGGGTTTCACCAGGTAAACAAAGCCCGATGATTGTATCCACTCCGGGGTGTCGTCCCAATGGTAACCGGAAACATCGGAGCCGCTGAGCCGGAGTTTGTCCGGAGATATGGACACCCCGGTTTCAAAACCGGATTTCAACAACACCTGACCGTCCTTTTCGCTGGTGATGGCGGGTTCGTTCGCTTTACAGGATAAAGCCGTTAACAGCAATAAACAGGCAAATTTTATATTCATTCACGTTTTTTTATTTTATCAAAAGATACGAAAATGAGGAGGAAACTCCCGGGAAAAAAGCTTCGGGAGTTTCAGTTCAGATGTTCAGATACGGGTTTAATACCCCGGATTCTGGTCTGTTGCATCAATATTCGGATTGGCAATGATCTCAGACTGAGAAATGGGCATCAGCATGATCCTTGTGTTGTCCGGATAACGCACATCCCTGCTTTTCGAAAAGTCATACCTGGGATGATTGCTGTGAATATCGATGATATTTGTTTTAAAATTTTCATAACCTCTTCGCCGTACATTGAAGTAGTCGTGACCTTCACCCAACAGTTCATAACGGTATTCGAACATAATGGCGTCGCGGAATTCCTCCTGATTCATTCCGCTCCAGTTCATTGGCTCACTTGCAGGGGTTTCACCTGAGTTACGTGCACGGGTCAGTACTTCATTCACATATTGGTAAGCACCGGCCGGGCCATTCAGCTCATTCTTGATTTCGGCCAGCATCAGCAGCAGATCGGCGTACCGGTAAGCGATCCAGTCCTGTCCGCTGTCGGTAGTGGAAGCAGTGGGATCTTTTGCAAAATACTTGAACAGATACGGATAACTCCGCGGCTTGTCATTTCTCCCTTTGAAAACCGGATAGGTTTCCCTGGGTGTGGTGGTTCCGTTCGAGTTATACTGTGTAAAGCCGGTCACAAACGTGGAATTAAACCGCGGGTCACCGGGATAACGGTTCAGGTGCAGATCATAACATTCCAGGTTCGGTTTCAGACGTCCCCATGAATTCCTTCCGGCCACTCCGTTCGTGGCTGTGTAGATGGTATTATGGCGCAAGCGGTTTTCCACATTAGCCTGGACTTCAAAGATTGACTCCGTAGTATTGTTTCCGGTCTCTTCATACCATAACTTACGAAAATCATTGACCAGCGTGTACTTGCCGTATACTTCCGAAGCTTCTTCCCAGGCTTTTTGCCAATAGTCGGTCTCAGCGGCTGTTTTATTTCCCGCCAGTTGCATATAGACCTTGGCGAGCAGCATGCCGGCTGCCTGACGGGCTGGGCGTCCCGGCGTATTGGAGCCAATTTCGGGAAGCAGTTCCTTTGCTTTTTCGGCATCGGCAATGATTTGCTGGTAAACCGCTTCGGCAGTGGATCTTGGCTTGTCCATGGTGGTCGCGGTCACCGGTTCCGTCAAAATGGGGACACCTCCGTAAAACCTTACCAGATCAAAGTAACAAAATGCCCGGATGAAATAGGCTTGTCCCAATATATTACTCTGTTCAGTTTCATCCCCGATCGAATGTGTCGACAGTCCCTGGATCAAATCATTAGCACGCCCGATGGTGGCATAGGAACCCTTCCAGAACACTTCAATGACTTCCTCAGAAGGCAGAGGGTTGAACCCGGCAATCGTGGTCAGAACAGCATCCTTATCGGTATTGAACAAGCCCGAAGCGTAACCTCCGATCAGATAAAATATGGCGCCATAGGTATTGTAGTCTTTCATATTGGAATAAACTCCGTTGAGCACCGTATTGGCTCCGTCAGGAGAAGTGAAAAGAGTTTCCGCCGAAGGGAAAGCAGGATGTTCTTCCAGCGTGCAGGAAACAAGTGCAGTTCCTGCAAGAAACCCGCCTATGTATTTTTTATAGTTCATTTTGATCAGTTTTAATGTGGATTAAAATGTGACGTTGATCCCAAACAGGAAGGTTTTTACGTTTGGCGTACCCACCCAGTCAACCCCCATGATCGTTCCGTCTCTCAGAAAACTGGTGACCTGTGGTTCATAACCTGAATAATTGGTCAGGTAGAATAAATTACGTCCTGAAACGTACATGTTGATATTTTTGAAGATTTTGTCGGCTTTCAAAGGAAGGTCATACCCTAATGTCACGTTATTTAAGCGCAGGTAAGATCCGTCTTCGACAATACGATCGGTGAAAACAGATGCGGCAAAGGTGTACCCAATCCTTGGATATTCGTTGGACGGCGCATCTGTACGCCATGCTTTTTCATAGGCATCTTTCAGGATATTGTTCCCCTGACCTTCGGCAAATGCCAGCTGAGTGTTATATCCGTTAATGATGTCATTCCCGGACACGCCGTCAAAGAGGATCTTCAGGCTCAGCCTTTTATAATTCAGATTGAAATCAATTCCATAGCTGAAGTCCGGGTTGGGATTACCCACGATGGTGCGGTCGGCATCGCTGATGTTTTCGTCTCCGTTATGGTCAATGTAGATGATATCGCCGGCCTGGTTGGCTGTTCCCTGGAATGTGGGGCCGGCAGCGGCTGCAGTTTCATCCTGGTAAATACCATTGGTTTCATAACCCCAGAACAAACCGGGAGCTTTTCCTTCCATAAAAATATTCACCGGTAAGTGAAGATATTGCCCGGATGAGATGCTGTTTCCCATATAAAATATTTCCATTTTTTCCACACCGTCTCTCCAGACTGAGGTGGGGGTGAGCCCCAGATCAAGAACCTTTGCCCGGTTAAATGAAATATGCGCTCCCATATCGAAGGTAAATTCTTTTTTATTGACGACCGTTCCATCAACAGTGAACTCCAGTCCCTTATTTTCGATCGACCCCCGGTTAACCGTCATGTATTCAAAGCCGTTTGACGGACCCAGTTCAATCTGCTGCAACAGATCGACCGTCTTTTTATAATAAATGTCGATGGTTGAATTTAAACGTCCTTTGAAAAGCGATACATCCACGCCGGCATTGTACTGATTGGTTGTTTCCCAGGTCAGGTCCGGATTGGGAATTCTTGAAGGTGAATTACCGATCACGGTATTGCCTCCTGCGTCGGTATAATAGTTGGTTCCATAGGTCGCAAGCGTTTGATAAGGGTCAATCCCCTGATTGCCGGTCTGTCCCCATCCCAATCTCAGTTTCAGGTTATAGACGACATCCGTGTTTTCCATGAATTTTTCTTCATTGATCCGCCAGGCAAAGGCTGCCGACGGGAAATATCCCCACTGATGTCCTTTTGCAAATTTTGAAGACTGGTCGGCCCTGAAGGTGCCGGTAAAAATGTATCTGTCTTTATAGGTATAATTGATCCTGCCCAGAGCGGAGAAGATCTGTTCTTCCGATTTCAGCAGCGACAAAGGCTTTTGGATCAGTTGACCCAGTTGCGGCGCATCTGCTCCGAGACTTTTGACCGGGAAACCGGATACTTCATAGAGCGTATTATCGGTGTTACTTCCGTCGTAGGTGATGCCTGCGGTTGCATTCAGCCGGTTATCCCTGTTGAAATTCCTGATATAGGTGAGCAGGTTATCGATGGTATATGAATAACGTTTCAGGTAGGAGTAATTGGCCAGACCGTTTTCCATGTTCCCCAACGTGATCCCGGTACCATACCAGCGGGTGCGTTCTTTATCACGGTAATCGAGCCCACCTCTCAGCGTGTATTTCAGACCTTTCAGAATTTCATATTCAAATGAAGTAGACAGGTTGGCCCGCGTCTCCTTTGACAGATCTCCGAAATCGCTTAACCATGCGTAGGGGTTTGAAATACCCAGGTCGAGTTCGTCGCTGTCGTCTGCATTTACTCCCACAAGGGGTTTGCTGAGCAACACCTGTTTGGTGAAACTTCGGGCACCGCCCGACTTGGCTCCGGCCTGAGCAAATGATCCTTTCTCGTACATGAACGAGATCCGGTTATCCATTTTCAGTTTTGGGGATAACTGCTGCGTCAGATTCAGGCGCATATCTCCTTTTTTGATGTCGGTAGTTTCAACGATCCCATTCACATTGTTGAAGCCTGCGGAGAAATAATAGCTTGACTTTTCATTTCCCCCGGAAACCGACAGACCTTCATTATGGCTGACACTTAATTTATAGATTTCATCCTGCCAGTTGATCTGGTTAAGGGGAGTGGTCCCGATCACAGGCGTATTACTGCCGTCTCCGCCGGTCACATAAGTAATCGGGTAGACTTTGCCGTTTTCAATATGGTAAGTCCGGTCGGTCCCGTCAATGTCATTGGCTTCATTTTGGTACCCGGCAAAGCTGAGCGGATCGAGCAGATCAATTTTTTTTGCAGTCCAGTTGATCTCCGTAGCGCCGTAGACGTCAATTTTTGTCATTTGGCCTTTTGTGCCCTGTTTGGTTGTGATCAGGACCACACCATTGGCGCCCCGCGAGCCGTAAATGGCCGTGGCCGAAGCATCTTTCAGGATCTCGATGCTTTCGATATCTCTGGGATTCAATCCCGTCAACCCGTTTTGTTCGCTCTGGAGCTCATTCGTATCGTTAGAGGCATTGGCAACATCTTCTGCTGCCGAGTTGATAATGACACCGTCAATCACATATAAAGGTTCATTATTCCCTCTCAGGCTGTTTGTGCCTCTGATTCGTACACTGATCGCAGAACCCGGAGCACCGGCATTTGACGCGACCTGCACACCGGCAGCGCGTCCCTGCAGCAAAGCATCGACTGAATTGTACTGGCGGGCTACTTCTTCCGATTCGGTGACTTTTGAAACGGAACCGGTCAAATCACGTTTGCTGATCTCCCCGTAGCCCACGACCACCACTTCATCCAGGTTCATCAACGCTTCTGTCATTTGAACAGAGATCTGTGATTTCCCTTCCACTTTTATGGTTTGTGTGGTGTTCCCGACAAACGAAAAGACCAGTTCTGAAATTTGAGCATCCGGAACCTGCAAAGTATAATTACCATCCATATCAGTCACTGTGCCAGACGTAGTCCCTTTAACAATGACAGTTACACCGGGCATAGGCTGATTTCCCGAATCGGTCACCTTCCCTGAGACCTGGTGCTTTTGCTGCTGTACACTTTCACCGGTATATCCTGTCGCTGAAGCATAAGTCGCACCTCCGTTCAGGAGGATGAACGCCAGTTGCAGGATGTACCAGAATTTTTTCATACTGTTTTTCATAAGTCCAATCATTCGTTTTTAATGTTTCTTCTGTAAAACTTTTTTCATCTATACTAAGTTCACTTTTCAGCGGGTCGGCTGTTGTTTTTTCGGTTTCAAAAATAGAGGTGTCAGCCATGACCGACGGGATAGTATCGTACAGGAATTGCCATACTATTGTACAAATATTCTCCATCCGCCGTGGGCAGGTCAGGTAAAATCGCTGGTAATCAGTAAAAAGGTTAGCTGGCCGGGTCGTTTTTTAATTCACTGGGCAATCTGTGAAACTGTTGTTTGAAAATTTTCCTGAAATAACCCAGGTTATTATAGCCCACATCGTACATGGCCTCTGTAACGGTATGACTACCCGCTGCAATCCGCTGTGCAGCTTCTTTTAGCCTGATGGTTTGAATGAAGTCGTTTAACGTCATGCCGGTTATTGATTTAATCTTGGCATACAACAAGGTACGGCTCATTCCTATTTCGCGGCAGAGTTCATCGTTTTTGAAGTCGCTGTCAGACAGGTGTGTAAGAAAAGCTGACACCAGTCGTTCAACAAACTCCTTGTCTTTGTCATTGCGGGCGATTTCGGCCGGCAGGATCGTGTGTTCTTCTTTAAAATGACGAATGATCCGGTCGCGCGTGTGAAAAATATTTCTGATCTTCTCCCTGAGGATATCCGAGTTAAATGGTTTGGTAAGGTAGTCGTCCGCGCCTGCCCGCAGCCCTTCCAGTTGCTGGAATTCAGATTTCCTTGCCGTGAGCAGGATCAACGGGATATGGCTGGTTTGCTCACTATCTTTTATTTTTTTTGCGAATTCCAGGCCGTTCATCTCCGGCATCATAACGTCGCTGATGATCAGGTCAGGCAGTTCGCGTGAAGCTTCGGTCATACCAGCCATGCCGTTTTCAGCGGTCAGAATATGGTACTCTTCCGCCAACAAGTGTTTCAGGTATGATCTCAAATCTGCATTGTCTTCGATGACCAGGACTTTTAGTTTTTCCGATTCAGAGGACCGGGAAGATGGTCCGGCAGGTGTGGTTTCTTCAGTGACAACGGGCGTATCCATGTCCGGCTGAACGGCGTCCCCCGGTAAGCCTACGGGTATGTCAATGATAAAAACAGTCCCCTGTCCGGGAATGCTTTCAAAAGAGATCGTCCCGTTGCAGGCCATGACCAGTTCCCTCGTAAAGGACAATCCAATACCGCTTCCAGGTAAGGTATTGTCTCCGCTGTTCCCCGCACGGAAGTATCGTTCGAAAATCTGTTTTTGTTCTTTTTTGGGGATTCCGATTCCTGTGTCGCTGATGGTAAAGCGGATATGATCATGTCCATTGCCTGAGGGATTTTGCTCAACGTCCGCATGCAAGGTTACTATTCCTCCCGTAGGTGTGTATTTTAGGGCATTCGATAGCAGGTTAGCCAGTATTTTTTCCATTTTATCAGCATCGAACCAGGTATAAAATTCGTTCCCTGAAGTATTGATCTGATAGGTGATTTCTTTTTTTTCGGCCATTTGAGAAAAAGAAGCAAAAGTATCTTTGACGGTCTGGAGCAAATCTCCAAACGCAGGAATATATTCCACACGTTCGGTTTCAATTTTTCTGAAATCAAGTAGTTGATTGACGACCCGCTGCAAACGGGCAGTATTTTTTTCGACCAGTTGCAGCATCTGCATGTCGAACCTCTTTTGTGAAATAAGTGTCCGCACAGGATCAAGGATCAGGGTGAGCGGTGTTCTGATTTCATGTGAAATATTGGTGAAAAAGCGAAACTTCATTTCATCAAGCTTCCGTAAATTCTCTTTTTCAGCCATACTCAGTGCGAGTTCACTCTTTAGCCGTCTTTGCCGTGAGAGCATCAGGTACCAGATCAGGAACAAGATTGTGAGGACCAGAAGACCGATCAGTCCGATAAACCAGGACTGGCGGTAAACCGGCGGCACAACTTCAAAAGTAAAGGCCACCGGGGTGGGGTCGACGTTAAAATCCCCGTCACAGGCCCGGACACTGAATACGTGTTTGCCAGGTTTCAGGGAGGAGAAAAGCTGGTTACGCTGAGCCAGAAAGGGAGACCATTCGCCATGATCCATTTGATAGGAAAATAAAAGCTCTTCAGGGGGAGTATTGCTCCAGGGATCCATCCCGTCCCAGAGCACGAAAAGCTCATCGCCCGAATTGATCCGTTTTATTTCTGTTTTAATGAATGTTTCAGGTGCCAGGGTATCGGGAATGTACCGGATGGTGTAAAACAACTTTTTATATTTGTTGTCGGGAGTCCTGCTGTAAAGGTACTTCTTCCATTCCCTGAAATTCTGGTTGATCCAGATATGCCCCGACCGGCCTTTTTTCAGATTGCCCGACTCCCTCCGGATGACCAGTTGTCCTGAAATTGCTGCTGGTATCCAGGTGTTCAGCCTGGTTTGAAAGCGGCTGATACCCCGGTCGGTACCAAACCAAATGTCATCTTCCAGGAACAGAATATCGGTAACCGTGTTGCTGGCTAATCCGTCTTCAACCAAAAAATGACGGACAGAATCATTCTCTTTTAAAAACACACCCTGCCCGCGAACTGCCATCCATAATTTACCCTCCTCTCCGCCGATATAGTCGACACGCGGATATTCAACGCCGAGCAGTTGACTGGCATTCACAAACTCTCCTGATTCATATTTCGACAGGCCCATGTACGAACCGGTGTATAAAGTGTGATCTGCGTCCTTTCCAATCCCGAAAATCACTCCGGGGCCTTTTACGATATCCCAGCTTGCCGGATTTTCCGGGCCTCCTCTTGAAGGAAAGTATCGCACCAGGCTTTGTTGTTCGCAGGGATTACCTGCCTCGTTTCCCAGGGCACCAAACCACATCGTCCCGTTTTCTTCCTCCAGTATGCCCGTTTCGCAAACTGACCAGCACAGTTGCGGGTGTACGCGATAAGTCCATTCCTCTTTTTCAAACCAGCCGGTTGCAGCAACATTGTGGTGACTGCCGATCGCCCAGATCCGTTTGCCTGAGTCCAGGTATAATCTGACCGGAAAGCTGATCAGTCCATCATCCTCCTTAAAGGCGGTCCAGCGGTTTGTCCGTGAAGAGTACCGTACTGCATGACCTTCATAAGTGAGGTACCAGGAATCACCATTGTCGGTTTCAAACTGAAAATTTAGGCCATCGAACGATTGAAAACGAGCGCCGCCATAGTCAATCGATCTGACCTCATTCTGCATTCCGACGATCCACAGTCTTCCCTGCGAGTCGATGTAAAAATTTTCACGGCTTGCAGGGATCGGATACTCAGGATGCTGGTATTCTTTCCAGCTTTGTGCGTCATAGGAAAAAATACGGCCAAAGCCACCGACCCAGATTTTATGATCATAAGTTGCAGCAATCGAAACGTTCTCGTTACTGTCCCACTCAAAATACTCATTTAGCGGATGAGCCTTCCAGACCTTTTTCTTCAGATCATAGCTCATCACCGGCGAATGACGGCTGCCGGTAATCAGAAAAAGCTGGTCCCCGTGCTTTTTGAGCTTTGGGTTGCTGCCCGGAATATATCCTGCCGGAGCTTCTTTCCAGTTCTCAATCATACCATCGGTGTAACGACAACGGAATAATTGCCCGTTACCCTTTCCGATCCATAACACCGAATCAGAAACCTGGCTAACCGTGGTTACATCGGGTATCCCGACTTTTTCCCCGAACCGGATGGACCGAATCTCCCATTGCCTGAATCGGGCAGACATCTTCGGGAAATCGGACAATGACGAATAGATCCGGGCATTGTCGCCGCTAATCCGGATCAATCCAAACATCGAACCAATCCAGACAGCGCCGTCATCCGTTTCTGTAAATTCACTGTGATACAACTGCCGGTTGAAAAAATCCTCAGCCGAATTCAGCAAGATCTCCCACTTATCTTTACGGTATCTTAACAACCTCTTGCTGTCGGCTACCCATATTTCACCTGAAGAGGAAGTAAACATGGATAATACTTTCAGATTCGCGAAAAGAGTATCAGACGGCAAGATCCATTCTTTTCCGTCGAACCGGACAATTCCCTTTTCCGTGCCAAACCAGAATATGCCGCCGGCCGTTTCGGTCATACATCTTGCACCCATTCCGTCCAGTATTTTATAATGGGTCCAGCGCCAGGGTTCGGACAAAGGATCTTTATACTTTGGCTGGTAGGAGGATGCACAAA
>CAZOYZ010000156.1:0-1636 GCA_964584045.1 uncultured Prolixibacteraceae bacterium
TTGGAAGAGTTCAGATTTTTTGACATCAGAAGATGGAAGATTCTTGATCAGGTTTTAACAAATGCCAGGGGCGTACAAATTGTTGAAACGGACGATGAAAATGCAGGTACTGTTACCACCACATGGAAACAGATTAATGTGCAAACCCGGGGACCTGTAAAGGATAAAATGTATTGGATTCCTGTTCCTACGGATGAGATCAATAAAGCCCCGCAGATAGAACAAAACCCCGGATATTGATTGATCAGGGTGGAGGCTGTCTCAGGTTACGGAGACAGCCTCTTTAATCATGTTTGGTTTCGGGAACCTACGAATACAAATAGGGATTAAAATTATCGAAAAATGGAACTAAAAACATTCTCTTTTAAAGTAAGATCATCAGTTACTGGGCTTGTTAGCTGTTTTATTTTTATCAGTTGCCAGTCCGGCATATTTTCCGGGAAATGGGACATTTCCGGTAGTGGAGATCATCTTGTGATACGAGCCGGAATACTGGAACGCAGTCTCCGTGTAACCGGAAAAACTGCCGCCACCACTTCGCTTACTGTAAACGGGAAAAGCATGATCTCTGAAAGTCCGGCAGAATTTTCGGTTACTTTCCGAAAAGCTTTTCCCGACACTGAACCACAGGGGATGGACTATTCAGATCAGGCCGGGGTGGATCAGGAAGATGCAGTAAAGAACCAGACCGACGCCCTGAAAGTAAGCAAAACACACTCATCTGGCGGTCAAACAGTGGAGTGGATTAATCCTGCCCGGGTAACGGGAACACAAACCGATGCGGTTTTCGATTCGGTGAGCTATTCTGTTTTTTCGTCGGGAGAACGGTCGAAAAGATTGTCTGTTTTGCTCACCGCGTCAGGGAAAACCGGCTGGGAAGGCATTTCCGCAGAAATAAATTACGAAATATACAGGGATCACCCGGCTATCCGGAAACGGATAAAATTTTCCAACAGAGGCCCTCACTGGATAAAGATTGACCAACTGACGATTGACGATGTGTCTTTCGGGGAGAACTGTTCTTTCCAGACGCCGTTATGTCCCGCTTCTGCAGGTATAGATCCGGCAATCATCGCACTCAGTGATTCCACAGTGTCTTCCGGGGTCATCCTGGCCAGCGAAATTCCCTCCAAACTGAGGTCGCTTTCCGGCAAAGGTCTTTCGGGTTACCATGCTGATCTTTTTGAATGGGTGCTGGGGCCCGGCGAATCTTTTGAATCGGAACCGGTGTTCATGTATGCCTTTTCAGGAGAAAGCTATCCCACGGTTTCGGCTATTTCAACCGCACTCGACCGTTGCGTGGAAAGCGGACTTCACTCTTTTTTGAATGAAAAAATAGTGCACCCGGCACCCGAAAAAAGCATTGCTCCGGTATTTTGCACGTGGACCAATTATGCTGCCGGAATCAATGATCATAATATGCGTGCGGCCGCCGACGTTGCTTCCCGGATTGGTTTTCGTTGTTTCCAACTGGATGCCGGCTGGTCGGATACCGGACCCGGGAACGGCTGGGCCGTTTCAACGACCAGTCCTGATCAGGAAAAATTTCCTGATCTAAAAAGTCTGAGCAGCTACATTCAATCAAAAAACATGCGAACCGGTTTATGGTATTCGGTTTTCATCAATGAACAGCAGG
>CAZOYZ010000156.1:1736-4547 GCA_964584045.1 uncultured Prolixibacteraceae bacterium
TCAAAAAACATGCGAACCGGTTTATGGTATTCGGTTTTCATCAATGAACAGCAGGCTGCCAAAAACGGGCAAGAACCGGTATTGTTCAGTTTGCCGCTCATTCGCAGGACGGGCGGAGTAGGGTTGAGTTTGTGTTACGATCGTTCGAGGGAAAAATATATCAATGAAATCGTATACCTGTCTAAGACTTTTCAGGCTACCTATTTCAAACAGGATTTAAGTAACATTTGTTACGGCGATGTTGCCCGTGGCCATGAAAGCCGTACTTTGAAAGAGTCATACCTGCGCGGGTTAAGGGGGTTGCTGGACACTCAGGACTCGATTCACAGCCGGGCGCCGGACGTCTGGCTTCAGTTATCGCACGAAATTTATTGGGAAACACCCGGGCCGGGGGCTGATATCGCCGTTTTGAAGCATGCTGACTCGTATCATGCCGCGCCCAATGAATATTGGGGGGCCGGGAACAGGAAACAACCGGTGAACCCCGGCTGGGATTTCAATGTCGACAGCCTTCGGCAAAAACTGAAGCAGGGGGCATTTCGTGCCCGTGATTTCCTGTACCGCCATCGTGGCTTACCCCTCGACCGGATCGAGATTTTCGGTGCAGTGACTGCCAATTTCAACGGAAGCCTCACTCCTCAAATACAGGACCGGCAGATTTGCAGTTGGCTGATGGGCGCTCCGATCTCCTTTTCCGGAGACTTAAGTTCGCTTACTGAAGAAAATATAGAAAGGTATCGCTTCCTGTTTGGAAAGCTGGATGACCTGGAGCAGAAGTATGGAATTTATTCCCGTTTCCAATTCAGCGGTGTTCCCTCCCCAACCGATGAAGGCTGGCACTGGTGGGGAAAATTGGATGAAAATGGATGCGGAGCAGTAGTTGTTTTGCGCGGAAATGCAGGTGATGATTCACAAAAAATCAATATTCCGTGGGTAAAAGCAGATAAACGATACAAGCTGAGAACTTTGTTTTCAGGAAAGGAATCAGGCACCTTCTCCGGAAAACAACTGCAAAACGGAGAGTTGAAACTCGATTTACCCCGGTGGGGACAGGAGATCATTGAAATATCCTTTAAAGAAGAAATCCGAAAAAAACTTAACTTTGACACCCATAGAGATAAACGTTTCGACTGATCGATAGTAAAGGCTAAACGCGGTTTGAAGCTTTGCCGGGTGGGGAAAGTATCTGTCGGAAGACGAGATATCGAATGAAAATATAAATCCGGACCAATAAGACGATCATGAGGAAAATAGTGTTTTTAGGATGGTTCATGCTTGGCACCTTGCAAATTATCGCAAGTAATTCTTTTTCTGTTCTGACCGAGGCCGAAAGCTTTTCCGATAAAGGCGGATGGGTGGTCGACCAGCAGTTTATGGACCTGATGGGTTCTTCTTACCTGATGGCCCACGGCATGGGAAAACCTGTTGCCGACGCGGTCACGGAAGTTCGTTTTCCAAAGCCCGGCACATACCGGGCATACGTGCGCACCTACAACTGGACCTCGCCATGGACCAGTCAGGAGGGACCCGGAAAATTTAACCTGCTGGTGAACGGAAAATCAACCGGCGCCGATCTGGGCACAACCGGATCGGCCTGGATGTGGCAGGACGCCGGCACGGTCACCGTTGAAGGCAAAACGGCCACCGTTGCCCTGCACGACCTCTCCGGCTTCAACGGTCGTTGCGATGCTGTCTTTTTCACCATGGGCGAAAAACTCCCTCCCGACAATGCAACAGCACTGCACGCTTTCAGGGAAAAGATGCTGAACATCCCTTCAAAACCGGGAAAAGCCGGAAAATTCGACCTGGTGGTGGTGGGCGGTGGCGTGGCCGGAACAACCGCGGCCATATCGGCGGCCCGCCTCGGACTCCGGGTAGCCCTCATTCAGGACAGACCTGTGCTGGGAGGCAACAATAGTTCCGAAGTCAGGGTCCACCTCGGCGGAAGGATCAACATCGATCCCTATCCCCGCCTGGGTGATGTGGTGAAGGAATTCGGACCGGCCAAAGGAGGAAATGCACAGCCTGCCGAATACTATGAAGACGATAAAAAGCTGGCCGTCGTTGAGGCCGAACCAAATATCTCGTTATTCCTGAATTACCGCGCTTTTGCCGTTGAAAAGAAGGGCGATAAAATCGCAAAGGTCATTGCCCGGAATACGGAGACGGCCGAAGAACTGAGCTTTCAGGCGCCTCTGTTTGCCGACTGTACCGGCGACGGTACCATCGGTTTCCTGGCCGGAGCCGATTTCGCCATGGGCCGGGAAAGTAAAGCTGAGTTCGGCGAGACAACTGCTCCCGAAAAAGCAGACAAGATGACCATGGGATCGTCGGTACAGTGGTATTCGGTCGAAGATCAGCAGGCCGGCAGTTTCCCGGTTTTCAGTCACGGTGTCGAATTTAACGACCGGAACGCTGAGCAGGTAACCATGGGCGAGTGGACCTGGGAAACAGGGATGAACCTTGACCAGATCAACGATTTTGAACGGATCCGCGATTACGGCCTGTTGGTGGTCTACTCCAACTGGTCCTGGTTAAAGAATTTCAGCAGGGAGAAGGAAAAATACAGCCAAAGAAGGCTGGAGTGGGTGGCTTATGTGGCCGGCAAACGCGAGTCCCGCCGCCTCATGGGCGACCTGGTACTGAAAGAACAGGACCTCACCAATGATGTCATTTATCCCGATGCGGCTGTCCCTACTTCCTGGACCATCGACCTGCATTATCCCGATCCGAAGAATACCGAACATTTCCCCGAGATGGAATTCAAATCGATCGCCAAACACATCCCCATTCATTACTATCCGGTCCCTT
>CAZOYZ010000156.1:4647-7257 GCA_964584045.1 uncultured Prolixibacteraceae bacterium
ATGGAATTCAAATCGATCGCCAAACACATCCCCATTCATTACTATCCGGTCCCTTACCGGTGCTTCTATTCACGGAATGTGGATAACCTGTTCATGGCGGGGCGAAACATCAGTGTCACGCATGCAGCCCTCGGCACGGTGCGGGTGATGCGCACCACCGGTATGATGGGCGAGCTCGTGGGCATGGCGGCTTCGGTGGCGGCCCGGCATCAGACCAGCCCGCGCGGTGTTTATGAGAACCACCTCGACGAACTTAAATCGCTGATCGAAACCGGAGTGGGTAAGCCCGGCTTCTATCCTGATCAAAACTATAACGAAGGAGGGACGCTCGGACCTAAACGTTGAGCAGAACAATAAGAAAGGTATCGCTGTTTACCATTCCGGTTGTGACACCGGAAGCGGATTAAGTTTTCGCGTTTAGTCCTGTGAAAGAAGGAGTGTTATTCTCAGTGAAGGCGGACTCCTCTTTCGTGGAAATGAATTCTTATTGTACATGAAGATTACTTAAACGGTAAGTTGATGAGGTTTCTGATTCTTTTTGTTTTACTGACCGGCTTTTTCATTGGTCCGGAGGAAATAAAGCATCCGGAAAGGCATTTTTTTGTGCGTCCATCCTTTGATGCGGATACGTTGTTCAGACACTCCGTGCAGATCGATTTCCGTGATACCATACCTGGCGATACCCTTCGGGTTTATACCAGTAAAGACGGATTCATCCATTCCTGCTCCCGTGAGATCAATACAGGCGTCTGCATTGACGGAGAATGCAGACGCCTGAGGATGGAGTTATACTGGACGGTCACCGGAAGATATTACGGGTTTATTCTTCCCGGAGGAGAGTTTTTAAGTAAAACTGAACACGTCCCTTTTAAAGAGGAAGACTACAAAAAGCTGGAAAGAGTCCTTGAAAATCCACATTCCGTTTTAGGCGATTATGCGATCGATGAACTGATCTCAGAAGGAGAAGGCAACGTTGACGGGGTCACCGCTGCTACCCTGACGGCTGTGAAAGAGGAATCAGTACCTGATGCTGTTTATACCTCACATACTCTGTGGCATCTGGTTTATGGGGAAACCCAAAGGGAGATCCAAAACTATACGCGTCAGCATTTAACCGACGAATTAGCCTTGCAACTCATAAAAAGTGCAGATTTTGAAGATCAGCTTTGGACACTTGAAAACATGGGGCCTGCCTTAAAATGGACAAGCGGTCTCAGGGAAGCGGTTCTTGATAAGATCATACGTGAGCACGGCATCCTGGCATCTCTGGCATTATCCGCTTTTCCCGATTCTATCCTGCAGGAGAGTAGCATGCAGCTTATCCTGACGGAAGGTTTTTCGGGAATGGCTTATATCAATCAGCGTAATCTGTTAAAAAGACTGAAAGACGGACCTCATCTGGATATTCAGGCTGCGCGGACACTGGCCGGAAAGCTAAGCAGCCTGAGCGCAGGTATTATCGGGCACGTGCTGGAAGTATTTGAGGCACACCAGCTCAGGGATGAAAGGATTGACGGATTGGTTGCGCAATTGCTGGATCATGATAACCGGTTTATTGCCGGCAAAGCGGTGGACTACCTCAAAACCAAAGATATCAAAGATAAAAAGGTGCTCAAAAAAATAAAGAAAGTCGGGTCAGGCTAAATCTGTTCAGGTCTTAACCACCGGAGCATAACCACCTGCTATACTGCTTCAAATCCACTAATCACCTGCCAAACCCGTCCTTTAATTTCTTCCGGTGCGGGATCCAGTTCTTCGGCAGAGAAGGTTCCGTTGTCAATATCGATCCGTTCAAAAACCATCAGATACAGTGCAAAAATAATTTCAAGGCTTAATTGGTAGCGGGGTTCGACCAATGGACGGATTTTTTGGATCATTTTATACGTTTTCAGGCGGAACTGGTCAGCAACTGTGTAAAGTTCGCGGATCATATCACGGAACCCCTGTGTGATTTGTCCGTTTTGGGCCATCGAATGCAATTGTTGGCGGCTCATTCCGTACCTGGCGATCAGATCATCAGGGAAATAATTCAGGTTGCGGAGGTGATCTTTCTGAAAATCGCGGATAATATGTACCAGGTAGCTGAAAACAGCACATGGAGTAGCTGCTTTTTTTATGTCGAAAACCGGGGACACATATTGTCCGTTTTTTTTGGTTAGCCCGCACAAATGCACGAAAACAGATGCCGGTGCCACTGATGCACCGCCTGCATAACCGATAAAGGCCTGTAATGTCGGGAACCCGTCATGATAGATATCGTAGATCATTGAACGGGCAAAAGCTCTGAGCGGCCACATCGGAATGCGGAAGGAGATGATTGTTTGCCGCAGTTCATCCTGTTCCGTGTCGTTTGGCGATGCTTTTCCGGCACCGTTGATCCAACGATACACCTCCGATTCAAATTGTAAGCGATCTTCCGGGGAGATGGTTCCCCGGCCGGTTTTATGGTTGTCGATCAGATCGTCGATTGCCCGCATAAACTTGTAGCATTTTTTGGCGGCCTGGTACCGTTCGGTATCCCAGAAACGGGCGGCGATCAAAATATTGGGATGATCAATAATTTTGTCGAAGTCAATGGAATGGAAGATCTCCTCGAAAAGGTCAGTCTGG
>CAZOYZ010000156.1:7357-10261 GCA_964584045.1 uncultured Prolixibacteraceae bacterium
CTTTGCAATGCGTTCGGTTGTTAGTTGAGCCGATAAAAGTACCAGAGGAATACCATTCCCCGGATGGGTACTTCCACCGGTGAAATACAAATTTAGATATTTTTTATGTCGGTTGTGCGGCCGGAAATAACCCATTTGAAAAATGGAGTGCCTGAGACTCCCGAATACAGAACCTTTCGTCACGTTACAGGTTTTTCCCCAGGTTTGGGGCAGGTAGCAAATCTCGAACTTGATATGGTCTTCAAGATCTTCCAAACCTGCTTTTTTCAATCTTCGAATGACTCCGGCCCGGGCTTTTTGCTTCAGGCTTTCCCAATCCTGATCGTATTTTTTATCGGCATGAGGTACCGGAATGATCACGGAAAGTGTATCCTGATTTTCGGGAGCGGCTGATTGATCACTGCGGACAGGCGCATGGACGTAAAAGCTTGGGTTGCCGGATAGAGACCTCTCTTTGAATATTTTGTCCAGACCTTCCTTATACGGATCGTTCAGGAAAACATTGTGATGGTCGAGTTGCTGATAAACCCGGTCAACTCCCCAGTGAAAGACGATAGCCGAGCAGGAATATTTTCTTCTATTCAGGCTGTCAGCCTTTCTTTTCTCAGGCAAAAGCTTCCGGTAAACATAGGGCAGGTCAGCATTGGCGACGACCAGATCAGCTTTGATGACTGTGCCATCTTTCAATTGGACGCCTTCGGCCCTGTCCCGTCCTACAATAATCCGGGTTACCGGTTTTTTATACTGGAACTGAACACCCAGCCCGGTTGCCGTTTCGATCAGTTTTTCCACGATCCGGTGCATACCACCTTTAGGGAACAAAGCGCCCTCTGTAATTTCAACGCCGGGCAGCATGGAAAAAAAAGCCGGAGCCTCATAAGGATTTTGTCCGACATAGATATTTTGGAATGTGAAAGCCATCCTGAGATACGGGCTGTCAAAATATCGTTCGATGTAGCTGGTGTGCCTGATCCAGGCTTTTAGTTTAATGAGCAGCCCTATGTTTTTCAGGGTTACAAACTGAAACAGATGGTAAAAATTTTTACCCAGTAAATCATTCATGGCCAGGTTAAAAAACCCGTATCCTTCCTGGATGTATTTTTTAAATTTCTGAAAACTGCCAGGTTCAAAGGTTTCGATCTGCTTTCTCATTTTTTCGCTGTCCCGCGTAAAAATGAAATTTGTTCCGTTACTGAAAAATAGTTTATAAACCGGATCAATGGAGGTCACTTCCAGATCATTGTCAAGATCAAGACCAAGCGCTGAAAATACCTTTCGGTAGAGCGAGGGCATAAGAAGGATGCTGGCTCCCAGGTCAAAACGATGACCGTCCTGGATCATCTGGCCGCAACGCCCTCCCGGACCGGAATTTTTTTCGTATACTTCGACCAAAAAGCCTTGCCTGGCAAGAAAGGCAGCTGTGGCTATCCCGCCTACACCCGCCCCGATGATCACTGCTTTTTTCGGGCCGTTCATAAGTTAATTTCTGTTTTTATAACGAAGATAAATCAGAATCACAGACCGGCAAAATAAAATGGAGTGAATGATCAGTTTTTACCGGCATACATACAGATATGTTTGCTATTTTTGTTATGATTTTAAGATGACGACATCTAATAATCGAAATCCAATAATTTAATCATCTAATTATGAGACGTATTGTATGTATTCTCAGTTTGTTTTTTGCAATCTCGCTGATTTCAGTTTCCCTGAAAGCCGAAGTGAAAATGCCGGCAATTTTCGGTGATCACATGATCTTGCAGCAGCAAACTGATGCGGCGATTTGGGGGAAAGCATCTCCTTCGGGAAATGTGAGCGTGAAAACATCCTGGGATGGCAAAAGTTACAGCACGCGTGCCGACAACAATGGTAACTGGAAACTGAAAGTGAAAACCCCGAAAGCCGGAGGGCCATACCGGATCACGATTTCCGACGGAAAGGCGCTAACATTGAATAATGTACTGATTGGCGAAGTTTGGGTTTGTTCAGGCCAGTCCAATATGGAAATGCCCGTGAAAGGATTCCGGAATCAACCGGTTTTAGGTTCAAACAAGGCGATTGCAACTTCAGAAAACGAGTCAATCCGCTTATTTACCGTTACCAAAAAGACCAGCATGGAGCGGCTCGATGATTTTGAAGGGAAATGGATGGAATGTGTCCCTGAAAATGTGGCCAACTTTAGTGCAACGGCGTATTTCTTTGGAAGGATGGTTCAGGAGGCGCTTGGTGTTCCTGTCGGACTGATCAATACGAGCTGGGGTGGAACCCGGATTGAACCCTGGATGAGTGAAAGCGGGATCAAAAAGTTTGATTTTGTGCCGCTTCCCGATAAAAATAAAACACAGGATCTCTCACCGCAAACACCGACTGTCCTTTTCAACGCCATGATCAACCCGATGGCAGGATACGCGATTCAGGGAGGGATCTGGTATCAGGGCGAGTCAAACCGGAATGAATACAAGCAGTATGAAAAGCTGATGCCGGGCCTGGTTCAAAACTGGCGCGAAGAATGGGGCATCGGCGATTTTTCATTCTACTATGTGCAAATTGCGCCGTTCCAGTATGGCGGCGGTATTAACTCCGCTTTTTTAAGAGAAGCCCAACTGAAAGCGTCGGCGGCGATTCCCAATATTGGCATGGCCTGTATCATGGATGCCGGAGAGGCGGCCTGTATACACCCAGCCAACAAAGAGGCAGCCGGAGAACGGCTGGCTTACCTGGCATTGGCCAACACTTACGGTCAAAAAGGTTTTGCATATTCCGGTCCGGTCCTCAAGGAAATGGAGGTTGAAGGAAGTGTGGTGAAACTCACGTTCGACCACGCCGGGAACGGACTGACGACTTTCGGAAAGGAACTGACTAATTTTAAGGTTGCCGGCGAGAATAAACGGTTTTATCCGGCAA
>CAZOYZ010000157.1:0-3035 GCA_964584045.1 uncultured Prolixibacteraceae bacterium
CCGATCATCGCAATAACTATTCCCCCGAAAATAAAGGCATTCGGTACCCCAATGCCGTCGGCCACTGATCCGGTTCCCAGTAGCCCGAGCATGGAGGGAAGTATTGCCAGACTCATGTAGACTGAAAACACCCTCCCCAACACTCCCTGGTCGATTTGGGTTTGCAGGATCACGGTGAACAAGGCAAAGTAGATCGACCCGCTGATCCCACCAATGAAGGTAAGTACCATAAATCCGGTAAATCCGTCTGACGGCAGCATCCCCGAGCATAAAAAAGTCCCTCCCAAAACCAGGTACATCAGGTTTAACAGCACCACGTTCCTGACCTTCAGCTTTTGTATCCCAAGAAATACTCCGCCCAGCAGCATGCCGGCTCCCCACGCTACTTCCACAAAGCTCATTTGATAAGCACTTCCTCCAAAATGAGTTAAGGTCATTAAAGGGAACAGGACACTGATGGGCATAATGAAAAAGGTTGCGAGGATCGAGAAAACGAACAGCCACACGATCCCGGTTTTGGAAGAGATGGCTCTGAATCCTTCTTTCATTTCATGGATGATACCATTCCCGGTCACATTTTTCGAAGGTTTCGGAATGGTGATGAATGCCAGTGAAGTACAGGCGAGCAGCGCTCCTGCCACATCAAGCATCAACACCCAGGCCATGTCCATGACCGAGATAAAAACGGCTGCCAAAGCAGGTCCGGCAATATTGCAGACCGACTGAATACTCTGATTAATCCCGGCAATCCGGACAAGCTGCGATCCGGGCGCCAATGCGGGAATGGCGGCCTGCATGGCAGGTGCGTGAAAGGCTGAACCAACCGAACGCAGGGATAGTAACAGATAGATCTGCCAGGTTGAGGGCTCGCCCAGAAAGAAGATACCTGCCAGGATCATTGTACAGAGGGCGATAAAAAGATCGGCCAGGATCATGATCATTTTTTTGTCCCGGCGGTCAATAAATACTCCTGAAAAGAGACCAAGCACGGATTGTGGCAGCAGCGCAAATATCGCGGCCAACGCAAGAACTTCGGCAGAGCCTGTTTCCATACTCAGCCACAGAATAACCGCAAAACCGACGATTGTGCTGCTTAACAGGGAGAACAGCTGACCTGTCCATATAATGGCGAATGTTTTTTTCCAGTCCATAATTGTTTTTTCCAACTAGTATGATCTGAATGTTCAGGATCAGATCATTGCGATGAATGTAAAATGAGAATAGCCACCTGCGGCTGTCAGGTGAGACAACAGAGCCGAAAACTGAAGGGGTAAATTATACCCGCGGTCTGTATGCCATTAGGAAAAAAGCACTATGGATCTTCATCGTGTTTGACTTTGAGCGAACAAAGATAATATTCGTTTTTAGAAATCAGATATTATTTCTCTTTTCTTTACATGATAAATGAATTCCTGGTAGCCGATCTCTCCGTTGTCTGAAATCCCTTCAACGACCACCAACATCTCTCCTGGGATATCCGCATTATAAAAAGTCGCTGATGTCCTGCCCGTAGGGTCCGGCTTAAGCGCAGGTTCCCAGTGAACAAGCGCCCTCAAATCGGGTTTAAACCAGTCGTCCGGTTTAAGATTCTCATAGGTGGGGACATAGAACTCTTTGGAAACTGAGAATACAGGAACAGCTGCCTGCAGGATACCGACCGGTGTATGGGCACCGTAAATCCCTTTCCGTCCGTAGGTGTAGATCGCGATCACATCTCCCCACGCCGGAGCATCCATCGGACTCGCCTGAGGATATGCTTCAAGATAAAGCTTTGAAAAATTCTTTGCATGTTCAATAATTTCAAAGCTGCTGACCTCACCGGGCGGAATATTGGGGATAAGCGGATATTCATAATCCCGCACAGGAACGCCGTCGATCACGACAAGGGTCATCTCCGAATAATTAACCCTTGCATACAGATTCCCGTCAGCGCCTCTTTGAATGATCACTTTATCCGGAAAATTGAATAAAAGAACGCTATACAATCCGTACGACCACTTTTCTTCCTTTTCCTGTATGAGATCTCCTTCAATGACCACATCGGGTTTCCCATACTGATCCATGACCTTCTGCCTTTCCGGGCTCATCCGGTATCCTTCCACCACAACTTCACCCAGAAGAATATCTCCCTTAGCCAGCGGAAAGGCATCTTCCACTGCTTTTCGCGCGATATTTTTTTCAACAAGGGTGTGCACGGTGCTGTCAACCCTTTCGATCGACCTCACATGATCGAAAGAAACAGGCGGAGATTCCTTTTTATCCAGGACAACCGTATAATCCTTCTTTTTGCCCAATTTATTCGTGCTTTGGATCAGGATATTCAGATTCTGTCCGTATTCATCATTTACGTTGAAGTAAAACCTCCCGAGGCTGTCTGTTCTTTGGGTCTGGACCGACTGGTTTTCTCCAAAAGTCATCATGGTGAGCTCGACCTCTTTCTTTTTGTCCTGAAAAATAACCCCGCCTACGGTGCCCGATACCGTTAACATGGGCTCAGGCCGGCAGAGGATCTTTTCCGGGAGTTTTGTATAATTATATTTCCGCCAACCCTGGGTAAGCAACAATGCATCGAGGTCATCAAACCTGTCCTGATCCTTTCTGAAGTAGAAACCGGGATCTTCGATGGCGCCCTTCAGATCTGAACTCAGCAGGAAATAAGACAATATATTCTGGCGCGCAGTTTGTATCTGTCCCATTTGTTCCTTGTTCAGTACGAGCACCGATAAACTGGTATTGACAACCTCACCCTTGTTTCCCGTGTCAATATTCAGGGTGGTTCTTTCCCGTTGCATGAACGTATCCTTGTCGGCCGAAATCGTAATATTCAGCCTGCTATCCGGGCGTTGATTAAAATAGAGCCTTTCAGCGACAGGATGCATAAGCGGATCCATCAAGGTAAAGGCTATGATACCTTCAGGAAAATCATTTGCCTGCAACTCAAATGAAAGGACTCCTTCTTTTAACGGTCCTTTGATATCATAGTACGCAACTCCTCTGCACGAGATCCGTACATAAACGCTGTCATTTTTCAGATA
>CAZOYZ010000157.1:3135-4241 GCA_964584045.1 uncultured Prolixibacteraceae bacterium
CCGCTGTAATCTACGGCTTTGAATCCTACTTTGCCTGGTATCCCATGCACCAGTTCTCCGCCTTCAGGGAAAAACCGGAGGTCGGTATCATCCTTATCGAGGGCAATGGTTTTTGTATAAGTGACAAGGTTTTTGGTTTGTATTTGCAGGGTAACAAACCGGCATTCATCGGGGATGGCATAGTCGATCAGGTATTTGCCGTCAGCGCCCTTGTTAACAGGCAGGGTATCTTTTTTATTGTCGAGTGTAATGATCAGGGTGAGCTCTTTTTTATGATGATTGTCAAGGATAAGAGGGTCAAGGAAGGCATTCAGCCTCCGTTCATTATGCGGTTTTTCCACCAGTATGACCTGACTGATGGGATCCGTTTTTTCCTTTGCGGAAGCATCAAACACCCGGATATACTCTTTGAAGAAAAAATCGGTCCCGAAGTTTTTGTTCCATGCGGTATATGCCCTGATCAAATAAGAACCTTCGGCATATTTCGGGTTTAGCTGGAAAAAGCCCTTTCCAATGCCTTTTTCCAGCTTGATCAGCTTCTTTTCAATGATTTTTTCGTCAGGGCCTATCAATTCCACGTACAACACTCCGCTCAGCGGTGTAGGACTGTGGTCGGCAGCGCCGGTAACAATGGCTTTGAACCAGATGGTTTTATCGGTCGTATAGACTTTGCCGTCCAACTGGAGATAAATTTTCTCAGCAAGCGCCGCGTACGTATAACCGTTTTCCGTCTGCGCCGGTAAATGAACGGGTACGAAAAAGAATAACAGCATCGATGCAACAAGCCACTTCAAAGAAGCATAAACATTTGCGTACATTGGATGAAGCTACCGGAGTTTTTAAATATTTTCCAACAGGACAGCTAAAACTATAATGCCCAATAAAAGCAGATAAGCGTAAGGACTGGCAAAATTAAAAGTCCATCCCAGCCAAAAATTTCTTTTGGGAAGGATTAATCTCCGATCCCGGGGGTTGAAATAAAAAATTCCCCATTTGTAATTGTCGGGATCATTTCTCATTCTGTCGAATTCGTTTTGTTCAAACGGTGTTTTCATGCGTCTTAATTTAGGCTGATACCATTCAGGTTGATAGTTGCTGTAACCAAA
>CAZOYZ010000157.1:4341-10257 GCA_964584045.1 uncultured Prolixibacteraceae bacterium
TGTTAATTTCACCTTTTCTCCGTATGAATGCAGCCGACCTGTCCGATTTCCTGCCAAAACAGAGCAACGAATGGTCCACGGAAAGTGACCAGTACTTTAACCCGGATAATCTTTACGATTATATTGACGGAGGGGCAGAGCTGTATTTGTCGTATGGATTTAATAAGGTCATCAGCCGGCGTTATACCTGCGCGGGCGAGATGGATCTTGTGGTGGAAATTTTCGATATGAAGGGTGTCCGTGATGCCTTTGGTGTGTTTTCTAACATGAGGGAAAAAAATCAACATGAGTTCGGTCAGGGATCTCAGCAGATTGAGGGCTCCCTGATATTCTGGAAAGATCATTATTTTGTTTCCCTGACCACTCATAAGAATACCGAAAAAAGTCTTGCGGCAATTAAGAAGATCGCGGGTTACATTGATCATGCCATCGGCTGTGAAGGCCAGATTCCGGCGATCGTTGGTCTTCTGCCGCAACGGGACCTTGTTCCGGAGGGGTATTGTTACTTTCACCATTATATCTGGATCAATTCCTATTACTACATTGCGAATTATAACATACTGAATGTGGACGACCATACGGAGGCCGTGATCGCCAAGTACGGTTCTTCGGACAAGCGAACCTATTTGCTGTTGGTTCAATACCCGGATAAGGAAGCGGCACAGGCTGCCTGCGACAAGTTCGTGAGTGAATTTTCGCCTGAGTTAAAAACGACGGATGCCGTAAAACTCAAGGATAACGGTTGGCATACCGTGATGCTGGAGGGTACTCTTTTTGCTTCGGTGTTCAATGCTTCGGATAAAGAAGAAGCGATACAGCTATTAAAGGAATTGAAGAGGAGCAACCAGATTTCAATGCAGTCACAGAATCACTAACCTAAAAAATACAACCATGTCAGAAAAAAAGATCACCCGCCGTGAAATGTTGATAAACACTACCGCGTTTACAGTTGGCAGTACTTTATTTTTGAACAGTACCACCCGTGCATGGGGAAGTTCGGAGTCCGCGAAATCCAGGGTCGTTTTGATCCGGGACGAACGATTGCCGGATTACGGGATAAAGCCTGATCCGGCTTTGGTCAAAGAGATGCTGAATAAAGGATTATGTGCCCTGGTTGATGAACAAGATCCTTCGGATGCCTGGAAAAAGATCATTCAACCTTCTGACATTGTCGGGATAAAAACCAACGCGTGGCAAACTCTTCCCACCCCTCCCGAACTCGAAGCTGCCATCAGGGAGGAACTGATCAATACGGGTGTTGCCGGCGAAAATATCTCTGTCAATGACCGCGGTATCAGAAAAGATCCGGTATTCCAAAAGGCGACGGCCCTTATCAATACAAGGCCCATGCGGACCCATGCCTGGTCGGGAGTGGGTACCCTGATCAAGAATTACATCATGTTTGCCGAAAAGCCGTCCGATCTTCACCCTGATTCCTGTGCCGATCTGGCTACCGTATGGAATTTGCCGAATGTAAAGGGAAAAACGAGGTTGAATATCCTGGTCATGTTTACACCGCAGTTTAACAGTGTGGGACCTCATTCTTTCAGCGCAGACTATGTGTGGAGTTACAAAGGATTACTGCTGGGTATTGATCCGGTTGCTGTCGATTCGGTGGGCCTGCGTATTATTCAGGCCAAACGGAATGCGTATTTTAACGAAGACCGGCCCTTAAATCCTCCGGCAAAACATATTGAGCTTGCCGATACCCGCCATCACCTTGGAACTGCCGACCCATCAAAAATAGAATTGATCCGGCTGGGCTGGACCGATGATGCGCTGGTGTAAGCGATCCGGATGAAGTTCGGTTTGTTAATGGATTGGAAAAGAGAATAATAAAGCACAGATGCGAAACTTTGATGATTTACCTATGATCCGTTAACCAGGCTTTAATCCATTTGGGAATGGCCTCGGAAAGGATGATCAGGACACAGACGACAATGATCACCGTCAGCAGGCTGTTGATCATACCCTGAGTACGTGTTTGCGGATCGAAAGCCTGAGGAAGATAGATACCCGTTACGTTCTGCCATCCGGCGGTCAGTGTCGTCACCCCGACGAACAGCATCGGAACAAGAGTGATCCATGCATACCTGATCTTCCCCTGGTTGATGATATAACTGGTTCCTGCCGCAAGAGCAATTGTTGCCAGCAATTGGTTGGCGCTTCCGAACATAGGCCATATGGTGGAAATTGTCCCGGAATAGATAAAGTAAGCCCATGAAAATACGATAATCCCGCTGGCCAGCAGGTTTCCCGGAAGCCAGTCCGTGCGGCCGAGGGGCTGATAGATCTTTCCGAGGGCTTCCTGCATAACAAAACGTCCGATGCGGGTACCGGCATCAATGGCGGTGAGAATAAACAGCGCTTCGAACATAATGGCAAAATGGTACCAGTACGACATCAGTTGCTCCATACCCGGAATGGACGAAAAAATTTGTGCCATACCCACTGCCAGCGATACTGCTCCACCCGGACGCCCGGCAATTTTTTCGCCTATTTCGGTTGAGAGTGCGGTGATATTGGATTCGGTGAAACCCATTGCCTGAAGCTGTGGAAGGATTTGCTGAAACTTTTCGGAGGAGATATTGATCATGAAAAAATCGAGAGGCAAAAGGCTTGCCGCAGCAATAAGGGCGAGAATGCCTACTAATCCTTCAATCATCATCGAACCGGCAGCGATAAGTTTTATACCCTTTTCGTTCATCAGCATTTTAGGAGTGGTTCCCGAACTGACCAATGCGTGAAACCCGGAAACGGCACCACAGGCGATGGTAATAAACAGATACGGGTACAGTGTTCCCGGGATGATCGGGCCACCTCCACGGGTGAATGCCGTAAAAACAGGCATTTTGAGATCGGGTGCTACCATGATAACCCCTATGGCAAGCATAGCAACAACCGCTACCTTCATGATCGAACTGAGATAATCGCGTGGTGAAAGCAAAAGCCAAACGGGCAGGACCGAGGCCAGAAAGCCATAAAGAGCCAGTAAGATGGTCAGCGAACGGTGATTGAATGTAAACCATGAGGCCATCGACGAACCGGGGATATAACGGCCATAAATAACGGCAAGGACCAGCATGGCAATTCCAAAGAGGGTGGCTTCTGCCATTTTCCCTTTCCTGACTCTGGATATCCAGATGCCCATGATCAGGGCAACAGGGATCGTGACGGCGATCGTGAATGTTCCCCATGAACTTTCAGTAAGCGAATTCACGACCACAAGTCCTAATCCGGCAAGTGCAACAACCACGATAATGATCACAGCAACCGAAGTGGTTACTCCGCTTATTTTTCCGATTTCGTTTTTGGCAATTTCGATGGCCGATTTCCCGTCGTGGCGTACGGAAGCTGTCAGGATCACAAGATCGTGGACTGCTCCGGCCAATACTGCGCCGACCAGCATCCACATAAATCCGGGAAAATAGCCGAATTGTACGGCCAGCACCGGACCCACCAATGGGCCGGCCCCGGCGATGGCGGCAAAATGATGCCCGAACAGGAGCCATTTGTTCGTCGGGTAGTAATTCTGACCATCATATAACCGGAATGCCGGAGTCACGGACGTCGCGTTGTGCGTCAATACTCTTGCACAGATAAAACTGAAGTAGAATCGATAAGCCAGTGCGAAAATCACCAGCGCAGCGATCACCAGACAAATTGCGTTCATGGAAGTTATTTTTTGATCATTTTATAGATCATAAAGTTACTTGTTTTTTCATCAAAGCGGTTTCCGGAATAATCGCCGAAAGTGGTCATGATCTCCAACCCGGTGCCTCTGATCAATCCGCGCAGTTCTGAATCTGAAACCGGCCGGAAGTTGATCTCGAGAACCCTTTTCCCGGTCAGGTTATTGGCAGAATCATAGATCTCATAGGATTGAAATCCTGAAACGACTTTTTCGGCAGGAAGATACCGGTTCATGGAGGAAATGACGATTCTTTTATTTTCCCCTGCCTCGAACTCTCCGATCGTTCTAAGCTTTCCGTCGGCCGTCTTTAGCCTGACTTCCGGGTTTTGAAGCGTCAGGATGAAAATGCCGCCTTGGTAAAGATGAGCGGAGATTGCCCGTAGTGCTTCCTTTTGCAATTCAGCCGATAAAATTTCCGTGATCGAATGAAAAGGAAGTATGGCCAACCCGAATGTCCGGTTCAGATTTAATCTGGTGACATCCATCTCAACCAGGTTCACCCTGTAATCTTTATCCTTTATTTTTTTTGCAAAAGATTCCAGCATCCCTTTCGAGTAATCAACGCATGTCATTGCCCTGCCGGCTTCCAGCAGGGGGATTGAAACCCTCCCTGTTCCGCACATGAGTTCCAGTATTTCCTCCCGGAAGCCTTCTGTCTCCCGCAGGAAAAAGGGGATATCAAAATCTGCCTTGACATAACAGTCATAGATATCCGCAACCTGATCAAATTTGATGGATTCTTTCATGAAATTTTAGTTTAGTTATTAGTAATGGAATCCAGGATTTCAATGATTTTTTCGTTCCGCAGAATATACATCCCTAATCTTTCATGAGAAATGCCGTCTTCTAATTTATAATCATAGGTGGGAATATCCTCAATTAGCCGGGAATCAAAATAGTTGAACTGAACATTGTTGCGCTTACCGATCTTTTCTGCGACCTCTGTAAGATGGGTCGAAATAAAAAAGGTACTGTGCGGGATCCGGGCAAAGGATTCGATGATTAGCAGTGAAGCGTCATAAGCATCTTTGACATTTGTTCCCCGGAATAATTCGTCAAAGATTACCAGCAACCTTTTCTTTTCCTTCAGCATGAGCGCCGTTTCCTTCACCCTTTTCACTTCGCTGTAAAAATGACTGTATCCCCTGTTCATGTCATCGGCCAGGTTAATAGTTGTAACAATACCATGATAGACAGAAGTTTCCATTTTAGAAGCAGGTACCGGAAATCCAAGGTGAGATAAATAAATTGACAACCCGATCGATTTTAGGAAAGTTGATTTGCCGGCCATGTTTGGGCCTGTCAAAAAACAGAGGTTTGTCGACTCTTTAATCTTCACATCATAAGGTACGGCGTTTTCCAATAGTGGATGATAAAGTTTTTCAATAGAAAGAACTGGCCGGGCTGAATCAGCGTAAACCGGAAATGCAAGTCGTTTTTGTTTTGCCACCCTTGCAACGGATAGACAGGCATCGAGGGAATAAATAACCTGAATAACTTCACGTAGTTCATTTTTATGTTTTTTTCTAAAAAAGTTATCCAGCTTGTTTAACAGAGAATAAGTGATCTTTTTATTAGGCATGAATAAGCCTTTAAAGTCCGGGTTTTGAATAAAATTTAATATGATCCTGACGGAAGTCGAAAATTTTAACGGAATTCCGGCATGATCAAATGGTTCCGTTTTTTCTTTAAGATGAACGAGTAAGTACATTAATTGCCGGACACCTGTCTGAATGAGATAATAATCATTATTTGGTTTGATCCGATAGGATAGATTCTGAAGAAATGCATCAACAAAATTGTTTCGAAGCGGGGCAATATTTAATCTCAGGTAACGCTCAATAAATTCAAATTGGCCGGAATTAATTTTTAATTCCAGATCTGTGTTCGCCAGGAACCTGATTAATTCACATCTTTGCTGAAGCTCATGAATGTCGGCTATCGGATTTGACATCAATTGCTGAAGAACACTTTTCCCCCCAATCGTTTTCGTCCGATTGTAATAATTGAAGATCGAGGTTGAGGATCGTCCGTTACCAAAGATCTCCAAGTCTTTAACGGTCTGTTTGTCGAGTTCAAAGTCCATTAGTCAGGATTGCGTTAAAATCAGGGCCAAATCCAGCAACTAATTTAGAACTTTATCATAATTCCGGCAACCATTCTATGAGGAGATTTTCAGTAAAGGTAATTTTCAAATATTTTCCACGATATATGATAATATT
>CAZOYZ010000158.1:0-10221 GCA_964584045.1 uncultured Prolixibacteraceae bacterium
GACAAAATCCAAACTTATTTGAGATTTTGTCGAGCGTGAGCAATTTACGCGAAGTGAAAAAAAACAGTTGTTCAATGATTTCTATGCTCTTGCGGGTATGGAAATGTAAAACGTTACTTGTTATGAGATTGACCTTACTAATATGTTTGTTCTTTGCGCTGCAATCAATTGCTACTGAGAGTTTTTCGCAAAACCAGCGGTTAAGCATTAATCAGAAAAATATCAGGATTGTAGATATTCTTCGACTCATAGAAAACAAAACTGACTATTACTTTATGTACAGTGCTAAAACTATTGATATTGAAAAAACTGTCAATATTGAGGTGACTGACAAATTGGTTCCTGAAATTTTGCTTGATGTTTTTAAAGGAACTAATGTTTCTTATAAGATAAATGGAAGGCTGATTGCTCTTTCAAAAAACGGAGAAGAATCGGTTATCGCGCAACAGCAACAGCAGCGTTCAATCTCCGGCAAAGTTACCGATTCACTCGGCACACCGCTTCCAGGTGTATCGGTCGTTGTTAAAGGGACTAGTAGTGGTGTTGTTACTGATATAGATGGAAAATTTACTATTTCAAAAGTTTCTGAGAATTCAGTATTACAATTTTCGTTTGTAGGAATGAAAACTCAGGAAATCCAGGTCGCTGGCAAAACTGTTCTGAATGTGGCAATGGCCGAAGAAACTGTTGGTATTGATGAAGTTGTTACTGTCGGATACGGTACTCAGAAAAAAATAAACCTCACCGGCTCAGTTGCCTCGATCGAAAGCAACAAACTTGAAAATTACCCGTTGACCAATATTTCTACTGCCTTACAGGGGCAATTACCCGGCGTTACCGTCATTCAGCAGAGCGGTCAGCCCGGTAAGGACGCGGGCGTCATCCGAATCAGAGGCGTTGGGACAATGAACAACGCTGACCCGATGATCATCGTTGACGGTTTAGTTTCGTCGATGGAAGACCTGAATCCCAATGATATTGAAAGTATCAACGTTCTGAAAGATGCTTCCGCAAGCGCGATCTACGGGTCACGCGCCGCCAATGGCGTCATCCTGGTGACGACCAAGAGGGGCAAAGCCGGAGTTCCCAAGGTAAGTTTTAGAAGTTACATCGGGATTCAGAACCCCACCAACATGCCTGATTATTTAGATTCTTACGAATATGCCAAGCTGCTGAACGAAGGTTTGAAGAATGAAGGGGCGTCCCCCAAGTATTCCGAAGCCGAACTGGAAAAATTCAGGACCGGTTCAGATCCTGCCAATTACGCCAACACAGACTGGGAAGGTTTGTTCTTTTCACGTTCAGGTGTCCAGCAGTCACACGACCTGAGTGTTTCAGGCGGTACCGAAATTTCCAGATATTTTCTCTCGCTGGGGTATTTTGAGCAGGACGGTCTGGTAGAACAGTTCAACAGCAACCGGTACAACTTGCGATTTAACTTAGACAGCAAGATATCCAGGCGCTTATCAGTCGGACTGACTTCTTCCCTGACAAAACAGTATATCCAGGAGCCGACAGCAGCAGCAGCGAACAGCATTGCCGACATCATTATTCACGTGCACCGGATTCCGCCCTCATTGGCGTTAACCTATCCGGACGGAACCTGGACGCATTACTTTGAAGGAAGCCCGATTGCCTGGGTGAAAGAAGGAGGCTCCCTGAAGGATAACATTTACCATGTCCTCTCCAATGTTTTTGCAGAACTCAACATCACGGACGAGCTGAAGGTGAAATGGTCGATGGGGGTTGATTTCAATTTCCAGGACAGGACCAAGCACGTGAAGGACATCACCTACGGAGATGGTTTTTACCAGGGTCCCAACTCGGTGACAGACTACATCAACCGGGGATTGCGGACGATGCCGCAGGTCCTTCTTACCTATCAGAAGACATTCGGGAACCATTCCCTGACGGCCCTGGGCGGGGCTTCGCGCGAAGCTTACCGTTATGACAGTGATACAGGTTACCGGAAGACTTTCCCGAGCAATGACCTGGATGAGCTGAGTGCTGGCTCAACAACCGGGATGTCCGCCTCGGGTTCTGCCCTGGAAACCAGGCTGGAATCGTATTTCGGCAGAGTTAACTATAGTTATAAGGACAAATATCTGTTCGAGTCCTCCGTGAGGTATGACGGTTCTTCCAAGTTTGCAAAGGATAAAAGATGGGGCTTTTTCCCTTCGTTTTCCATGGGCTGGAGGGTTTCAGAAGAGCAATTTATGAAAAACATGCCTGAAATCAGCAACTTGAAACTCAGGGGTTCCTACGGTTCAGTCGGGAACAACGCCACCAGCGATTACCAGTTCATTGACCGGATTACGCTGGGTCAGAACTATGCTTTTGGCGAAGTTGCTACTACCGGGGCAGCCCAGACCAAATCCTCGTCTCCCGTCCTTCAGTGGGAAAGTGCCACCACCTTCAATGTCGGATTTGATATCGGGGTATTAGATAACGCGTTTAGCTTGTCAGCAGATTACTACAAGCGAAAAACGGAAGATATCCTCATTTCCGTTCCTGTTTCGTCGATTTATGGTTTGCCGGCTCCTGTGGTCAACGGCGGTGAAATGCAGAATTCAGGGCTTGAATTTCTATTGACCCACAAGAATAACGTTGGAGAATTCTCCTACAACACGTCTTTCAATATCAGTTTCAATAAAAGCGAGGTCAAGAAATTTCCGAATCCCTCCATTGGGGAGAAAATTTATGCAGAAGGCCATGAATGGGGAGCTTTCTACGGGTATGAATACATCGGTTTGTACCAGACTGACGAACAGGTTGCCACAGCTCCCAAAGTTGCCGGAACCCCTGTTCAAAAAGGAGATCTGATGTTCAAAGATCAGAACAACGACGAAAAAATTACTGCCGATGACCGTATTGACCTGGGAGGGACCGAAGTTCCCGGAATTACCTATGGTATCAACCTGGATATCCGGTACAAAAAGTTTGACCTTACCTTGCGGGGGCAAGGTACGGCCGATGTTTACCAGCGCCTGGCCAACAATATCCTGTTCCCGTTTTACAATGGCTACAAGGCACAAAAAGCTGACCTGGACCGGTGGACACCGGAAAACCCGAATGCCGGCAACCCGATTATTCACGTCAATCAAAGACACAACTATACCACCAACTCTTCGTTCATCACCAGGAAATCCAATTACTTCCGGCTGAAAAGTATCCAGTTGGGCTATACCCTCGATCACCTGTTCGACCTCGACAAGGTGAGACTGTACGTGAGCGGGCAAAATGTATTAACTTTCATGAATTCGCAGTTAAGGGACAGAGGTTTTGACCCGGAAAGCCCTAGCTCAGCGAATACGGTCTATCCCAATACAAAGATTTTTATTGCAGGAATTAATGTTAATTTTTAAATCATGAAGTATGATACCATTTAATCGAATTATCAGCATAGTATTCTTATTGACTTCCCTGGCATCCTGCAAAAGCGACTTTCTGGATGTATACCCTAAATACGAGATGAACGATGGCGTTTTCTGGAAAACGGAAAAAGATGCGGAGATGGCCCTGACAGGCCTGTACAGTAACAATGATGTCTGGAGCAGTTGGGAAAGTTTCTGGAATATTCTGTGGTGGGACTTGGTGTCCGACAATGGCTATTGCCAGTTTGGACACGACATCGCCGTGATTGGCAACGGACAGCTGACCCCGGCAACCGTGGTCAGGAACTATTTTGATTACAAGCAAATCAGGCGTTGCAACAACTTTCTGGAAAAGATCGAAAATGTGAAGATGGACGAGTCTCTGAAGAAACGCTACAAGGCCGAAGCCCGTTTCCTGAGAGCCTATGATTATTTCAGGAAAGTTCAGTTTTATGGCGATGTTCCATTGGTGACCGCTACCATCCCGGATCCTTCCAATGCCAAGCTGGCGCAAACTCCGAAGCAGGAGGTAGTGAATTTTATCTTAAAGGAACTGGGTGAAATTGCCTCCGATCTTCCAGTTCAGAATGTGCTGGATTCCGACCATCATATTACGAAAGGAGCTGCCTTGGCGCTAAAAGCCAGGCTGGAACTCTATGAAGAGAAGTATGCCGAAGCCATGGCCGATGCAAAACAGGTGATGGATATGAGTGTTTACGAACTCTTTCCGCAGTACGACGGACTGTTCTGGGTAAAAAATGAGACGATTGCCAAGGAAGCTATTCTGGAAATCCCCTACATCAAGGACTACTACTCGAACTGGATCTGGCAGGAAGTCCTCCCGGCAAAGGAAGGTGGCTGGTCGGCCATAACTGCCGTCCAAACAATGGTTGATGCCTATGAAATGGCTAATGGGAAAACGATTGATGACCCAACTTCAGGTTATAATCCGGAAAAACCGTTTTTGAACCGGGATCCCAGGTTCGCAATGACCATCCTGTACCCCGGAGCCTGGTATAACGGCAGGTATTTTAACTCTCTGGACTCAGACAGCCCGGATTACAACAAAATTGCAGCTGCCCCGCGCAGTGGTTACAATGTCCTGAAGTACTCGGAAGTTGTTCCGGGCGATTTGCTTCAGAACGGAGACAAGAATGTCATCGTGATCCGCCTGGCCGAGATGCTGCTAACTTATGCTGAAGCAGCGATTGAACAGAACATCATCAATGACGAGGTATACCGAACGATCAACAAGATCAGGAACAGAGCCGGGATGCCGGATGTTGACCGCTCTGTTTACAATACACAAAGCAAACTCAGGGAGTTGATCCGCCGCGAACGGAGGATTGAGCTGGCTTTTGAAGGCCTGAGGTACTGGGACATCAAGCGTTGGGATATCGGGGCAACTGCCCTGAACGGACCGCTTTACGGCTGTCTGGAAGGCTCTGTCAATAACCAGACTGGCGAAGTGACCTGGTCCACCACCAGGATTAAGCTGGAAGACAGGATCTTTCATCCGGAACGAAAGTATCTGTTGCCCATTCCGCAGAGTGAAATGGATATTAATAAAAATCTGAAGCAGAACCCGGGCTATTAGGCTGAATTGACAGGGGATGGCAACGGATTGCCATCCCCTGTCAATCGCCGTAGAGCCAAAAGTAACAGATTTGTGGGCATACGGTAGCCGCCGGCGAGGTAAGGCGTTAGGTTAAACAAACTACAGTTAAATACAAAAATTGTACGAAATCAGTTTGAAAAAAGAAACAGATGAAGAACATTTCAAGAAGATCTCTGATCAGGAACGGAGCCCTGGCAGGAGTTGGAATCAGTTTACTTCCCAGGTCGGCACGGTCGTCAGAATCATGGGAATGGGAGAAGCAGATTCGGGTCGGGATTGTTGGCACCGGCGTCCGGGGCACCGGTCTGATGCGGACGCTCCTGAGCTTGGGAGATGTTGAAATAACGGCCTTATGTGACATTAACAGGAAAAACTTAGAGAACGCTGCCGCCATTTGCGTGGAAAAGGGATTGAAAAAGCCTGCGGCTTATGGTTACGACGATTACATCTGGCGGGAACTGCTGAACCATGAAAAAATCGACGCGGTGATTATTGCCACCCCGTGGGCATGGCATGTCCCGGTCGCGCTGCACGCCATGCAGCGCGGAATTTACCCCGGGGTTGAAGTCCCTGCCGCACTGACAGTCGAAGATTGCTGGCAACTGACAGAAACTTCCGAAAAGACAGGGATCCCTTGCATGATGCTTGAGAACTGGAGTTTCCGCAGGGACAACCTCTCAGCACTGAACATGATGAGAGCGGGACTTTTCGGACAGATTGTCCATTCACACTGCGCCCATTCGCACGACTGCATTGACCATTGGTTTTTCGATAGCAAAACTGGTAACCCCCAATGGCCTGCCCGATACCTGCTGGAATATAATCGTGACCAGTACCCCACACACAGCGTCGGACCAGTGCTAAGCTGGCTGGACATCAATTGCGGAGATGTGATTACGGAAATCTATTCCACGCCGACAGCATCCAAAGGCATTAATGCCTATATAGAAAGGACATTTGGCAAGGATCATCCCAATGCAAAGCTCAACTACAAACAGGGCGATATCGTGACTTCACTGCTCAAAACAAAGAAGGGGAAAACCATAGTCATCAACTACGACATGCAGTTGCCACGGCCCTATTCCAACCGCTGGATGCTCCAAGGTACACTAGGCATTTACGATGAAGAAAAAGCTTCGGTTTACTTGGCAGGGAAGTCTCCGGAATACCATCAGTGGGAGCGCTGGAAACCTTATGAGGACATATACCTGCACAAATGGTGGCAGGAAGGGAGCAGGGAGAGTTCCCATGGGGGAGCTGATTATATCATGCTGAGGGAATTTATCCGTGCGGTCAGAGAGAAAAGCTCAACGCCCCTCGACGTATACGACTCGGTGGTGATGAGCGCAATCGTGGAATTGTCGGGCATTTCCATTCAAAAAAGGAAGCCGGTTAATTTCCCTGATTTTACCAAAGGAAAATGGGAATCCCGTCCTCCTTATTTTGCGATTTAACGACAGGATAAAACAAGTCTAAAATTTCAACATGATTAAAGTACAGGCAAGCGTATCAAAAGGATGGCTGCACAAGCACGAAGGCTTCATTTTTAACCAGCAGTATTACATGGATCCGTATTTCCGGATGCAACAGGACCAGAAATGCCATGAATTCATCCGGATGAAATTCCCGGATTACCCGCTGTACAATATGGAGGACAACCTGGTACAGGCGGAACATGTGGCCCCCGGGATGATGGTAGTAGGGGCCATTCAGCCGAACATGATCATCGCTGCCGCTCTGGGGGCTGAATTTGTTTTTTTCGCCGACCGCGATTCCGATGTAAAAGGGTTTCCGTTACGGGATATATCCGACCCGGCTCAACTGCCGGCGCCCGAAGGGGTTTTAAACCTGGCTTTTTTAAAGGATTTGGGCAACCAGTATAGCAAAGCGTGCGAAATGTATCCGGGACACCATATCATTCCCCCGTTTTTCTGGGACCTTTCGGGCCGGGCTACCATTCATGGTATTATGACCACCTCCATGAAATTTATCGGGCAGGACATTTTTACCAAAATGATGATCGAACCGGAGTTGGTCAAAAGTATTCACAATTGGATCACAAAGGTTTACATCAAGGTAATCCGGCATTTTTCAGAATTGGGGAAAATACCGGTCACATCGGTACATGTCGGAGAATGTTCGGGAACTATGCTTGACGAGTATTCATATAAAGAATTTGTGACTCCGTATATCAGTCAGTTGGGGCACGAATTCAAAGCCATTCGTCTGCACAGTTGTGGTAACGCTGACCACGTGATGAACCCAATCTGCCAGGTTGAAAACCTACAGGTTATCGATACCGGTTCTAATACTTCGCTGAAAGGCATTCGTGATCGGATGGGCAGGGAATTTGAGATCAATGTTTTCCCACCGGTTAAAGTGCTTCGGGAAGAAGCAACAACAGAGAATATTCGAAAGTGGCTGAATAAAACGCTGGAAGACAATGACGGGGGCAATCTGAAAATAGAATACCACCTTGAGCCGGATTACAAACTGGATAACTGCCTGTTTATACACGAAGAACTCGACCGGCTGGGATTAGTAAAAAAAGGACGTCTTTACTGATAAAAAAATGCGTAAAATATGGAACTCGCTTTGGGATTTATGCTGGTTGCACTTGCAGGAGGGCTGCAGGGATCATTTTTTCTGCCCATGACCTATACCCAAAACTGGAAATGGGAACACAGTTGGCTGGTTTTCTCACTTTTTGCCATGCTCATCATCAACTGGTTAATTGCAATTTCACTAATCGATAATTTGGAGGAAGTCATCCGTCAAATACCCGGAGATACATTTTGGATTGTACTGATTTCAGGAACAGTATGGGGCCTGGGCACCATCCTGTTCGGGAGGGCGATGGAACAATTAGGCATGGCCCTTGGCTTCCCGGTCATCATGGGAATCAGCGCCGTTGCAGGGATGGTTATCCCCGCCATCATTCTTTCTCCTGAAATATTTTTAAACCTGAAGGGATGGATAATCCTGGCAGGTTCACTGATTTCCGTGACCGGAATCAAGATGTGTGCAAAAGCATCGGCCAAAAAAGAGGGAATCGCATCACCGGGTACGAAATTTTCAGGGAAATGGCTGACCATCGGTATTATTTCCGGTTTCACCAGTTGTCTTCCCAACATTGGCGCGGCGTTCAGTAACGACATCAAAGAGATAGCGCTCGCTGCAGGCAACCCGGATTATCTTGCTGCAAACGTGGTTTGGTGCCTGTTTTTCACAACGGGAGCGCTGATAAATGTGGCCTATACCCTGTATCTTATCGTCAGGGACAAAGCCGGCAGCCTGTTGTTCCGTCAATGCGGAAAAAACTGGCTGCTAATACTGGCAATGTCGGTTATGTGGATCAGCAGCCTGTACATTTACGGAATGGGCAGCTTTCTGCTGGTGAACACTATTGGTCTGATAGTTGGTTGGCCACTGTTAGTGATCTTATCAATCCTGATCGGCAATCTGTGGGGAATTTACCGGGGCGAATGGGCGTCTGCCACTGCATATTCACGGAAAATGCTGAACAAAGGCCTTCTTGTTCTGGTGGTCTCCTTGCTCATTGTGGCACTAAGCAATATTGTGTAAATTCAAACAACACTTTTTATTGTAAGCATCCGGCCACATACAGGTGAACCGATCCATGTTGTTTAGCCCGGAGAGGATCGTTTACTCCCAGGGACATCCTTTATTGCTTCCAATCGCTCATTCCTTTCCGACCGGCTTCCAGTTTGCCGGCAGCAGTTCATCCTGTATTCCCGAAAACTCATAACGAGGCGACGGCATCCGGCGGTAGCACATCCATAATCCTTGAATAGTTGCCTTTGGTTCTGATGGATAATCCGGAGCATAACCACCCGGTAATTTAGTTAGAAAGAGTCCACGGGGAATGGACATTTTTCAAGGGAAGAATCATGACATTCCGGCGGATATGCGCCTAAAAACGGGGTTGACAGCCAGGTGGCCCAACGATGTTTTCACCCAGGCCGGACTGGTGAAAGGGGCGACTGAATTACTGCCGGTTTTTAAGGGAAAAAAAGGAACCAAAGAAGGAATCGGCGATGCGTTTGGAGGGAAACGATTTCACCATCGAATACAACGAGATCAGTCATGTCGTTGACGAGTCGGACGATCAGAGGGCGCTTGACATGTGGTATAACCCTTCCTACCGTGGAGTCGTTGTACGGTATAACCGTTTTTCGGACATCACAGGCGGGAACCACAGCGGTGCAGCCGGGGTAAGGCTCGATGACATGATTTCCGGAGTACTCATTTTGGGAAATATTTTTGAACGCTGCGGCTCCATGATGTTCGGAGGCGTTCAGATTCACGGGGGAAAAGACAATATCGTGGAAAACAACCTGTTCTATCACTGTCACGCGGCGATAACTTTTCATCGTTGGGGAGAGGAGCGCTGGCTGAGAGAACTGGATACGCTCGCCATTCAGAAAAAGATATTCGAAGAAGTCGATATCCGGTCTCCCGTATATCTATCCCGGTATCCTGAGCTGAAATCGATCAGGGAAAATGCCGATATGAACACAATCAAAAATAACCTGTCCGTTGACTGCAAAAACCAGTTTCTTCGGAATAAGGAAGGAGTTCAGAAATTGATCAACAATCCGGTTATCGGGTCAGCAGGCAAGACCGTGGAGGAATGTTGCTCCCCCGAATTCCTGGGCAACTACTGACTGAAACCGATTCCCTGGCAGCAGATCGGACCTAAAAATAATCACCGGGACAATTAAGCGTGGATTTCCGAAATTCCAAAAGGATGAACGGGTTCAGGCTTCGGCGGGGATGTCAACGGGAAGCGGGTCGAAAGCGTTACCCGAAAACTGGCTTCGCGACTGGGAGTCTCCGCCTTTAGCCTGCCGGCCCCTGTAAATTGTACATGGCGCGGATATCCGGGAGAAAGCGGCCTATTACAAAGATCGCTGCGGACTGGGAGGCGTGGTGTGCAATGTTCCTTTTAAATCGTCCATCACTACTTCCGATAGAGTAAGACCGGCGTATTCATTCCGCTCGACGCCATAGGTGGTAATCATCGTCAAACGAACCGCTTTGCAGGTCTCTGTGGCCTGCAGGAACATATTTCTTTATTGTGGAGATTTTCCTCGTATTGTTTCAGCAAGCAATAAAACCTTCTTGCTTAAAATATACTGATTTATAGTTATCTTAATACCTGACAAAACAACGTGTTTTTAAGGATAAGCACCATGCGAAAATATA
>CAZOYZ010000159.1:0-2274 GCA_964584045.1 uncultured Prolixibacteraceae bacterium
CTTTTTAAGCAGGAGCCGGTGACCTGTGCCTGCGGATCCAACTTTATGATCAAAAATCTGTTCTTCAATGTCCCGGCACGAAGAAAATTTCTGAAGGGCAACCCGACGGAATTAAAACACATTATCAATGAAATCCAGCGGATTTCACTGGCTAACCCCGGCATCGGCATTTCCCTGTTCCATAATCAGCAGGCAATTTATGAACTGGCCAAGGGAGATCACATCCGTAAGCGGATCATCGCCCTTTTCGGGAAGAGCACCGGTACGAACCTGATCCCTGTCAACACTGAAACCACTCTGATCAAGGTAAAGGGATACATTGGCCAGCCGAAGTTTGCCCGTAAAACCTTTGGCGAACAATTTTTTTTCGTCAACAACCGCTTTATGAAGCACCCTTTTTTTCATCGGGCCGTGATTCAGGCCTATGAAAAGATCCTGCCGCCCGAGAGTATCCCTTCCTACTTCCTTTATTTTGAAGCAGACCCCGGAAGCATCGATATTAATATCCACCCCACGAAAACTGAAATTAAATTCGAGAATGAGTCGGCGATCTGGCAAATCATTCATGCCTCCGTGCGCGAAGCGTTAGGTAAATTCAACATCGTGCCGTCGATCGACTTCGATCAGGCCGGCAGCATTGAAATTCCCGTTGCGCCAAAAAGCAGGGAAGGGATTACTGTTCCCGGAATTCAGATCGACCCGGCCTATAATCCGTTCGAGACCGAAAAAAAACAGCCCTCATTTTCCGGAGGTTACTCTTCCACGCGTCAGGATCAGGTCAGGCACTGGGAAAAGCTTTATCAGGATTTTCAAAAGGAAGAGGAGAAAGAGAATGCACCGGCAATCCCTGACGAGCAGCATGAAAATGGCAGTACTATCCCGGCCGACGAGCTTTTTGCAGGAAAGACCTGCTTCCAGTTTAAGAATAAATATATCCTGGCGCCTGTGAAATCGGGATTAATGGTCATCGATCAGCGGAAAGCACATGAACGTATCTTATATGAAAATTTTATGACGATCCTGGGTAGCCATGAAATTGCCAGCCAGCAACAGCTTTTCCCCCAGACCTTTGAGTTGGATGCGGCCGATGCAGAACTGTTGAGGTCAGTACTGGATGACTTGAAATCGCTGGGATTCGATGTCGGTGACCTTGGAAACGACAGCTTTATCATTCACGGCACGCCCGGGATGCTGAAGTCCCCGTCTCCGCTGGAAATGATTGAAGGGCTGCTGGAGGATTTGAAAAGTACAGCTGCCGATTCCAGGGAAAAGGCGAGGGAGGCACTGGCCGCATCGCTGGCCCGGGCCTCAGCCATTCCGTATGGTTATGTGATGAAGCCGGAAGAGATCAGTCAACTGATCGACCGCCTTTTCGGGTGTTCTAATCCGAATTTTTCGCCGGCAGGGAAGCAAGTGTTAACAATTGTTCCCCTGGAATATTTTGAAAAATTGTTAAAGTGACAAAGTGACCGATATTTATTTACTTTACACCAGATAAATTTTGGCGCAGCTATTGTAGCGGTAAACTAAATTTTTAAATATGCAGAATTACAGACCTGTTTTTGGAAATATACCCCCGGTCGTAAAAAACCTGATCATGATCAATGTGCTGATGTTGCTGGCGACTTACGTGGTCAGTATGCGGGGCGTTGACCTGAATCAGGTATTGGGGTTACATTTTTTTCTTTCACCTGCATTTCGTCCCTATCAGCTGGTTACTCACATTTTCATGCACGGCGGTTTCTGGCATTTGTTTTTTAACATGTTTGCCCTGTGGATGTTTGGGAGGATCCTGGAAAGCGTCTGGGGCCCCAAACGCTTTTTTATTTATTACTTTGTGACCGGTCTGGGTGCTGCGGCGCTACACCTGTTTGTAAATTTTCTGGAGTACCAGTCACTGATCTCGAAGATGAGCCCGGAACAGGTCGATATGGTGATGCGTGAAGGGATGTCCGTATTCAGGCAAGGGAAAAATTTCTCCGATCCTTTAATGGGGCAGCTGAACATGTTGATGAATATCCCCACCGTCGGGGCCTCAGGAGCGGTATACGGAGTTCTGCTTGGTTTCGGGGTATTGTTCCCGAATACCCAGTTGATGTTGCTTTTTCCACCTATTCCGATCAAAGCCAAGTATTTTGTCATCGGATACGGGTTACTGGAGCTTTACCTCGGATTTGCACGTCCCGGCAGTAATGTGGCCCATTTCGCGCATCTGGGAGGGATGCTGTTCGGGTATTTGCTCATCCGGTACTGGAATAAGAACAGCAGACAGTT
>CAZOYZ010000159.1:2374-10149 GCA_964584045.1 uncultured Prolixibacteraceae bacterium
ATTTTTAAATTTTTACGCATGTCGATCGCAGATGAAATCAAGGAATCGTTCAAAAGGGGCTCGGTACTCACCCGCCTCATCTACATCAATATCGGCCTGTTTCTGGCCGTGCGGATCATTCATGTTTTTTTCTTTTTGCTGAACCAGGAGTTTACGTGGCTTAACTGGCTGGCTCTTCCGGCCGACGGCCGGCAATTAATGTCTGCGCCCTGGACGCTGGTCACTTATATGTTCCTTCACTTCAATTTTCTGCATATCCTTTTTAACATCCTCTGGTTATACTGGATGGGTAAGATCTTCCTGTTCTATTTTGACGAGAAGAAGTTGCTCGGCGTTTATCTTCTGGGAGGGTTATCCGGCGGACTATTTTTCGTTCTGGCGTACAACCTGTTCCCGGCGTTTTCCAACGCCATTGATTTCGCCCGGCTTCTCGGGGCTTCAGCCTCTGTGCTGGCCATTATTACCGCGGTGGCAGCCTATGCCCCCAATCACCCCATTCACCTGATGTTCATCGGACAGATCAGGATGAAACACCTGGCATTGTTCTCCATTGTTTTATATGTGATCGGTATTGCATCTTCCAACGCCGGCGGCAACCTGGCTCACCTGGGAGGGGCAGCCTTTGGTTTCATCTATGCCCTGCTGTACCGTAAAGGGAAAGACTCAACACGCCTGGTCACCGGACTCCTGGATGCGGTGGCCGGATTGTTCCGGCCTAAACAACGGGTCAGGGTAAGTTACCGGGGAAAGAACAACGACATCGATTATAACCGTCAGAAAAGCCTAAAACAGGAAGAAATTAACCGGGTACTGGACAAGATCAGTAAATCGGGCTACGACTCCCTCACCAAAGAAGAAAAAGAACTGCTGTTCAAGATGGGAAAATAATTAGTAGCGAGTAATGAGTAGCGAGTAGCGAGACCTAAAGCTCATACTGCCTCCCGACCCGCCACTCGTGACTCACGGCTTACATAATGACTTTACGGCGTGCGGCGTTGATGCTGTTGTTAAGCTCAAACCCGATAAGCAGGATCAGCGACAGGAGGTAACAAAGCAACAGGACGACCAGCAGCGTACCGATCGAACCATATAATTTGTTGTACTGTCCAAAGTTGGTAATGTAATAGCCAAAGCCTGTCATCACGATGATGCTCAGGATGGTTGCCAGGGTTCCCCCCGGAGAAATGAAGCGCCAGCGCATTTTCTTTGCAGGAGCAAAAAAATACAGGGATGAGTATGCAAAGAAGAACAATGAAATCGTGATCAACCACCTCCCGATCGACAATAAATAATAAGTCAGCCGGTTTCCGATCAGGGATGACTCCCTGTCGAGGTAATTGATGGCATATTGCCCCGCGATGATCAGGGCAATGGCCAGGGCAAGAAGGACCGAAAGGACGAACAGCAGGATGATTGAAATCACGCGTTGCTCAACCCAATTGCGCTTTTCGACGGTGTGAAGGGAAGAGTCGAACGCATTCATCATGGTGATCAGACCATTTGACGCAAAAATCAGCGCCATGAAAAAGCCCAGGGAAAGCAACCCTCCCCGCTGACGGGTAAGGATATCCTGTATGGTTTCCTCCACGGCATCGAACGTGCTTGCCGGCAAAATGTCGCGGATCAGCAAAAAAAGTTCAACCTGAAAATTCCTGATCGGAATGTACGGGATCAGGGTAAATAAAAAGATAACTGCCGGGAAAAGAGCCAGGAAGAAGCTGAAAGCGATCGCCGAGGCCCTGGTCGTCAGGGAGCCGTCGACCATACTCCGGTAAAAAAAAAGCATCACATCATACAATGGAATCCTGTCAAATCCCGGAATGCTGATCTTTCTGGCCCTGATCAGCGATCGCAAAAAAAGTCTCTTTATCCGGTGAATGACGCGATCGAGCATCGGGACTATTGTTTTTCAATCCTCAGCTGATGGATATAGGATCTGTTCCCGGAATCCTTCAGCAAAAAATAGACCCGGAAGGTTCCGGTAGCGGTGATCAGATTTCCAATGGCATACCGGGCCCCTTCTTTTCCGCCCTGGTGAATAATCGTGAATTCCTGCGCTTTATTCTGACTGAAAAAATTTGACACGATCTGCTGTGCCTGCGCTTTACTGAAGACGTCGTCGTGTTCCAATACCACCATTTCAATGTTTTGATTGAAAAAAGCCGACAAGGAACCGGCATTTCCGGTCTTAAAGCTTACAACCACTTCATCCGGAACCTGTGCAGCCAACCGGAACGCTGCAAAAGTCACCAGAATGCCGGTAATCAAATGTTTACAAATTATCCCTCTCATTTCCATCTTTTTGAAACATCTTGATACAACATAAATTGTACCAATTTCTCTAAATTTAATGAAACAGGTTCATAACTTTGTAAAGTTAATAAAATTTAAAAATCCCCAATGAAGATCAAGCTCATTGTAACAGGCAAAACAGATAAACCTTATTTGCAGGACGGGATTGACCTGTACAACAAACGGATCGCTCATTATTTACCCTTTGAATTCCAGACCATTCCCGATCTCAGGAATACAAAAAGCATGTCCGAGAGCGTACAAAAAGAAAAGGAAGGGGATATCCTGCTGGCCCGGCTGGACCCGGGTGATGAATTAATTTTACTCGACGAGAGGGGTAAAGCAGTCAGTTCACAGGAATTTGCACGGTTTTTGGAGAAGAAAATGCTTGGAGGAACAAAAACATTAATTTTTGCGGTCGGGGGTGCCTACGGATTTTCTGAAAAGGTCTATGAAGCGGCAACTTCGAAAATCAGCTTATCAAAGATGACGTTTTCACATCAAATGGTAAGGCTGATCTTTGCAGAACAGCTCTACCGTGCATTAACGATTTTAAAAGGTGAACCTTACCATCATGAGTAGTTCCGTACTTACAGGGATGATCAGGAAGTATCTGTTGCTTATCCTGTCCGTGGTCTTCTTTACGGCGGGCTCTTTGGTTGAAAGCAGATTGTTTCAGCCGGAACAGGCCGTCACGGTCACCCGGAAATTCGAGAAGCAGCTTCACCAACAACAACACCTTCTTGAACAATACCTGGAACAAATCACCGGCACGATCCGCAAGGATGATTTTAACGGCAACCTGCAATCTGCCTTTCACCACCTTTCATCGTTGTTCCCCCAAAAGGGCCTCGGCTTTTTAATCACCGACGGTCAAAAGTTACTTTTCTGGTCAAGCCATCGTTTTTCCTTTGAAAGGACCTACGTGAAACAAGCCCTGGAAGAAAAGATACAATTCCTGCCCAACGGGGTTTATCTGAGCACGGTTAAAAAAGCGGGTAATCTCTCAGTGGTCGGTCTGATCCTTCTGAAAGAGAATTATCCGATCCAAAATGAATATATCACCAACAGGTTTGCCAAAAAATTCGATACTCCCGACGATTACAAGATCATGCCCAAGGCAGCCGATCGCGGGTTTCCTGTTCACGACGTGAACGGAGAATATTTATTCTCGCTCGTCCCGGGAGGGAAGATCTTATGTGAACAATCTCATCTTTATCTTCCGGCTTTCCTGTTTTTCGCGGCTTTAATCCTGTTACTCTTCTTTATCCGTTCTTTTTTAAAGTCAAATTACAGGAACGAGCCTTTCGTGTTAAGGATATTGGTACTGGGCCTTGTCCTGCTTGGTATTTACTGGATCCATGTTCTTTTCCGGATCCCAAAGACCTGTTATGCGTTCGACCTTTTCGGGCCGTCCCTGTACGCCTGTTCATTTCTGCTGCCTTCGTTGGGAGACCTGCTTTTACTGACGATCTTCATTTTTTTCTGGAGCTTTCATCTGGCAGAAGAGTTTCCTTTCTCCGGGAAAAAGCACAGGTATGAACCTATTCTTGCGTTTGCCTTTTCCGGCTTGTTTTATCTGTTCATTAATTTGCTGATTAAAAACCTGGTTCGTAACAGCAGTTTTTCCTTTTATCTGAACCGGATCGACGATATCAACCTGTACAGCCTCCTGGGATATCTGATCATCGCCCTGTTACTCTTGTCTGGATCTCTGATCAACCTGAAATTTATCGAGGCCATCGGATCCCATCTGCCGAGAAAAAAGTTTCTTACCACCCATATTATTCTTCTGGCGATCACGATCATATTGTCATTCGTGCTGAAAAACAGCTACCTGTACATTTTCTGCTTGTTTTTGCTCACCAACTTATCAGGGATCGCCCTGCAGAAAACGCATATCAGGCGTTTTTCCATGCCCTACTTCATCTATTTTGTGGCACTGTATACCTTATTCTCCCTTCTCATTATCCAAAATCATAATGATATACGCCGGCAGGAAGTCCAAAAGCTGGTGGCCATTACGCGATACTCGGAACACGATCCTGCGGCGGAAGTTGTTCTGACCGAAATGCAGCAGCAGGTCAATGTGGACTCCGTCATCCCTTATCTGCTCACACCCCCCTATAAAAATCTCGAAGAATATATGACCCAGCAATATTTCAGCGGGTATCTCCGGAAATTTGACCTCCAGTTCACGGTCTGTGACGGATCAGACAGTTTATTGGTTCAACCCGACGACAGGATGGTACCCTGCTTTCCGTATTTTGACGAGATGATCAGGGAATCGGGGATCCGGATCCCCGGCACCAACTTTTACTACATGGATAATATGAACGGACGGATTTCATACTTTGGCAAATTGTTTTACCCGCTTTCGTCCGACTCTCTGGGAATTTCGGTCTTCATTGACCTGCAGTCAAAACTTCTCCCCAAGGGAATTGGCTTCCCGGAACTCCTGCTTGATAATTCCATGAAGGAGCCGGAACGCTACAAACATTTCTCCTATGCCAAATATTACAACAAGGAGCTGGTCCAACTGAACGGGGACTATCCGTATAACTTTTATATCAACCCTTACATTGCCGGACAGGATGCCTCAGAGTTCATTTTAAAAAAATGGGATCATTATGACCATCTCATCTATAACCTGGAAAAAGACAACTATATTATCGTCAGTATCAAATCGTTCGAGCTGCTCGACTACCTGGTTTCCTTCCCTTATCTGTTTGTTTTCTATTTCATCCTGCTCTTCCTTTTGGTTTTTGCAGGCAATCCGGGTTACCGCAGATTATCATTTGCCTTTGATTTAAAATTCAGGATCCAGGCAGCGATCATTACGGTGGTTCTCATATCCCTGCTGGTTGTGGCCGCAGGCACCATCTACTATAACTCCCGTGAATACGTCAGCAGGCATCAGGACGATCTGAATGAAAAGATGCAGGCAATTGCGGAAGAGATCAATATGCGTTTAAGCACGGTCAATGATTTTACCCCTGACATCCGGAACTGGCTTTGGAACGAACTCAGTGAAATGTCGAACATTTTCCTGACCGACATCAATATCTACGGGACGGACGGAAAAATGATCGCCTCTTCCAGGCCCGAAGTGATTAACCGCGGCATCATTTCCGACCGGATGGACTCACGGGCATTTTATGAGTTAACTGAAAACTACCGGATCAGGTATATGCAGCCTGAAAAAATCGGGAACCTTGCCTTTTTGTCGGTATACGAACCGATCATTAATCATCAGGGGTCGTATCTGGGCTTTATCAATCTTCCCCATTTTTCAAAGGGCGACGAGTTAAGGCAGGAAATCTCGACTTTTATTGTCGCTTTTATCAATTTATATGCGTTGCTCTTTTTTGGCAGCGTGATCGTTGCCGTTTTACTGGCTAACAAGATCACGCTTCCGCTAAGTCTGATCCGGATAAAACTGAAAGGCATCCAGCTTGGCAAGAAAAACGAACATATTAACTATTCCGGCAATGACGAAATCGGGGCCCTGGTAAAAGAATATAACAGGAAAGTGGTCGAACTTACCGAGAGCGCGGAACGGCTTGCAAGGAGCGAAAGGGAACTTGCCTGGCGGGAAATGGCAAAACAGGTCGCTCACGAGATCAAGAATCCACTGACTCCCATGAAACTCAACATTCAATACCTGCAACGGGCAAAAGCGGAACACAGTCCGCATTACGATGAATTTTTTGACCGGGTTACCAGGACATTGATCGAGCAGATCGACACCCTTTCTGATATCGCCACCGAATTTTCCAATTTTGCCCAGATACCGGCGACAAGAAAAGAGATTTTCAATCTTGCGGAAAAACTGAAAGATGTGGCCGCACTGTTTGAATCAAACCATCAGATAAAATTTACCCTGGAACTGAACGGCCTTACAGAAATACTGATCGACGCCGACAAGGAACAATTATCACGGGCGCTGATCAACCTGATCAAAAATGCCATGCAATCCATTCCGGCCGGACGCCGGGGAAAAATCACCATCAGCCTTTCCAAAAACGAAGGTTATGCCGTTATCACGGTTCGGGATAACGGGACCGGGATCCCTGAAGAGATCAGACCCCAGATGTTTCATCCCAACTTTACGACAAAAACAAGCGGAATGGGCCTGGGACTGGCCATTGTCATGAAAATCGCGGAGACGTTCCACTGGCGGGTCGGGTACGAAACGGTCATTGACAAAGGAACTGCCTTTTTCATTGAGCTTCCGGTTCACGTTACTGAAAAAGATTAGCGGAGCTTTGCCCCAACCCAAACTCTCCACACGCAAAGCCTTCCCGCACAAAGGGTTGCTTAAAAGACAGGCCTTTAACGTTCTCCCTGTTTTCTAACCATAGCAATTACAGGTTACAAGACCGCATAGCGGGCAAAGGCATCATCAAAATCAAATTTGAAATTTATAAATTTCGTGCCCTTTCAATGGGTAAAAAGGCGTAGCGGGAATAAGGTTTTATGCTGTTTCAGATTGACCGGAAGTCATGTAGCTTTACTAAAAAAACCAGTTATGACGCTTTACGAGCGACTGAAGCAAGATGTTCGTTTCATTGAAGGGCTGAAAGCCTGCATGAATTGCGGCGTGTGTACAGCCATTTGCCCTGCTGCCGAATTCTTTGATTATGACCCGCGAATGATCGCTGTGGAAGTGCAGTCGCGGGATGACGAACGGATCAAAAAGCTTCTGCAAAGTGAGACCATCTGGTACTGCGGCCAGTGCATGTCATGCAAGACCCGGTGCCCCCGGGGAAATTGCCCCGGCCTGATCATCAATTCCCTCCGAAAACTGTCTCAGGAACTGGGCGACTTCACAGCAAGCCGCCGGGGAAGACAACAATATGCATTGAAAAAGGTGTTGATCGGAAATATCCTGAACCTCGGGTATTGTATCCATCCGGATAGTCTGAAGCCTGAGCTGCATCCTGAACAGGGGCCTGTCTGGGCATGGATCTTTGAACACAGGAAGGACATTTATGAGCGTCTGGGAGGCAACCTTGACCAGGATGGCCCGGGAACACTGCGAAAGATCGGGAAGAGCGTGCTTGATGAATTAGGTGCCATATTTGATGAATCGGGAGCTACCGCCTTTCTGGAAAAGATAGAGTCGGCCAGCAGGAAAAAGGCAGAAGAAATGGGATTGACCGATGAAGGCGGAATGGACCGGTACTTTATGCACGTGTACACAAATTCTGAGTTATGAAACACCAGGCTAAAGCAAGAATATGGGCCGACTACCAGAAACAGATCCCTGACGATCGTTTCTATTATCTCAGGAGTTGCATCCGGCAAAATTTTTTTCCCGGCTCGGAACGGACCTTTTTGCGGATCATGAAGGACGAACTGGGCAAGGACATTTTCGATGATCCTTCTCATACCACCTGTACCGGTATCGCCTATCATTCCGACCTGCTGCCTTTCGAAACGCTTCAGACAGTCGCTGCCCGGCAGTTTGCATTAATGAC
>CAZOYZ010000160.1:0-4275 GCA_964584045.1 uncultured Prolixibacteraceae bacterium
TGAATGCTCAATTTACTTTTTCCAACCCCTGTAGGCCCCAAAAGAACAATTAATGTTTTCTTCATTCCTGATTGCTTAATGAGGCAAAGGTACGCTTTTAAAAAAAAACTGGAAGGGTTATCTCCCTTCCAGCAGGTCCTCCATTTCTCCAAAAATTTCGGTATAATCATCCAGATCACCGTAGTCGTATCGTTCCGCCATATTGGAAGATTCGAAATCCTGTTCCCGGATTTCTTCTTCCAGGACCTGGGCAGGAGCATCACCATTCATTAAGGTGATGGAAGGCTCAATAAGGTTCTTTTCCATAAAAATTTGTATTAATTCAATATCGAAAGACCTGTCCTGAAAAAAATCAAAGACATATAACAAACGTTCATGTTCTGATCTGATCAGGCTCCTGAGTTGTGTTTTTTCCATGTTGTAACGGGGGGAACCGGAAAAACCCGAATCCAGTTGGGTTATTTCTATTGGTTTCCCGGGAGAATGACCAGACAGAAAAAAAGACGCCATTTGGTTAGGACTATAGCCACACGCTTTTTGAATGGAAGCATGAAAGTCTGCAAATGTATGCTCACCATTTAAAACAATCTGAAGACAAAAATCAGATTTTTCCCCGGATGTAATATGGCTCAGATAAACCATGAATTTATTACGTTTTTAAAAGATTATGTAAACAATCTCATTTTTTTGTGCGCAGTCCCATTTAACGACATAGAAACAGAAAGGTTAGGTAATAAGTGTTAAAAAAGATTAAACGAAAAGGGCCGCCTCATAATCACCTCACAGATTGTAATTTATAGTTCCTTTTTTTGTGAAATTCTTTTTTGGTCAGCCGGAATCATGGAATAACCGATTCATTTATTCGCCAATTTTTCAAATAGAAGGGTCAATTGGATGAAAAAGAAAAGTTCATTAGAATTTCAGTTTGGTAATGCGGCAATAATTTTCGAACTTAACACACCAATAAAATCCGTCGCATGCGATACAGTACGCTTTTTTTTGAGAATTTTCGTATGGCTCTCCAGTCAGTGGGGAGCAATTTACTAAGGACCATACTTACCGTTTTAATTATTGCGGTGGGGATTACCTCTCTGGTCGGGATTTTAACTGCAATTGATTCGATCAAGGCATCGATCACCAAAGAATTCACTTTTATGGGTGCGAATACCTTTACGATTACGCCGAGGACAATGCGTGTGCAGGCGGCAAAGAACCGGTCACGTAAAAGAAATCCCGCATATATCAGTTATTATCAGGCGAGGGAGTTTAAGGAGAGGTTTGAGTTCCCCGGCACGGTCTCCGTATATGTGCATGCGACAGGGACAGGTACGGCAACCCGCGGTTCAAAGAAGTCGAACCCCAATGTCATGGTGAGGGGAGCAGATGAGAGTTATATTTATACGGCGGGTTTTGAGATGGCTTCCGGAAGAAATTTTACGGCTCAGGATATTGAAGCGGGCGGGCATGTCGTTTTACTTGGCGACGGTTTGGTGAAACGGTTGTTTGACAGGGACGAGGATCCACTTCAAAAGGAAGTGACGATAGGGGGAGGGCATTACCGGGTGGCCGGTACGCTTAAGTCGAAGGGAGGTGGATTTGGAGGAGGAGGTGATCTGATTTGCCTTTTGCCGGTCAGCCATGTCCGGACCTATTTCTCCAGACCGAAGATGAATTTTGATATTCAGGTGAAAGTGGAGGATCCCCGATTGATCGAAGCTGCACTTGGAGAAAGTGAGGCGCTTTTCAGGAATGTCAGAAGACTGGATCCTGCCGACGAAACTGATTTTAATATGGAGAAAAGCGATAATCTTGTGAATATGCTGCTGGATAACATTAAAGCGATCACGTTGGTCGCCACGCTCATCGGGGTTATCACCTTATTTGGAGCGGCGGTTGGGCTGATGAATATTATGCTTGTAACGGTAACGGAGCGGACAATGGAAATCGGAGTGAGAAAGACGATCGGAGCGAGTTCCGGACTCATCCGTCAGCAATTTTTGATCGAAGCTGTGTTGATCGGACAATTGGGAGGACTTTTGGGGATTGTACTGGGTATTCTGATCGGGAATACGGTTTCCGTTCTTATGGGGAGTGTATTTTTTATTCCCTGGCTTTGGATCGTTGTCGGTGTTGCGCTGTGTTTTGGTGTGGGAGTGGCTTCAGGGTACTATCCTGCACAAAAAGCCGCAGGTGTTGATCCTATTGAAAGCCTGAGATATGAATAAAAAAAAAGGTTGCCGCCGGCAACCTTTTTTTTTATGATTATTATTTTACCGAATCCATGTATTCGATCAGTTCGACAACCTTTGTCGAATAACCGATTTCATTGTCGTACCATGCGATGACCTTTACGAAAGTCGATGATAACTGAATACCGGCTTTTGCGTCAAAGATGGAAGTACGGGTATCGCCTAAAAAGTCGTTTGAAACAACTTCATCTTCGGTGTAACCCAGAATTCCTTTCAGTTCACCTTCGGCAGCTTCTTTCATGGCAGCGCAGACTTCCTGATAGGTTGTTTCCTTTGCCAGACGGGCTGTCAGGTCAACAACAGATACATCGGGAGTGGGAACGCGGAATGCCATACCGGTCAGTTTGCCGTTCAGCGAAGGAATCACTTTGCCTACAGCTTTGGCAGCGCCTGTAGATGAAGGGATGATGTTCTGGGCGGCGCCTCTTCCGCCTCTCCAGTCTTTCATCGAAGGACCGTCAACGGTTTTTTGAGTGGCTGTCGTGGCATGAACGGTCGTCATTAAACCTTCGAGAATGCCAAATTTGTCGTTCAGCACCTTTGCGACAGGGGCCAGACAGTTTGTGGTACATGAGGCATTTGAAACAAAGTTCATGTCGTTCTGATAAGAGGTGTGGTTGACGCCCATTACGAACATGGGGGTATCATCTTTAGAAGGGGCAGACATGATCACCTTTTTAGCGCCTGCCTGGAGGTGACCCTGTGCTTTTTCCTTCGTCAGGAATAATCCGGTTGATTCGACGACATAGTCGGCGCCGACTGCTCCCCAGTTAATATCTGCAGGATTCTTTTCGGACGTAACGCGGATGGCCTGTCCGTTTACCACCAGCTTGCCGTCTTTTACGCTTACTTCACCTTTAAATCTTCCGTGTGTTGAATCATATTTTAACATGTAAGCCATGTAATCCACATCGATCAGGTCATTGATGGCAACAACCTGAATTGTACCTTTTGCAACAGCCTGACGGAACACAAAGCGTCCGATGCGGCCAAATCCGTTGATACCGATTTTAATCTGTGACATAATTGAAAGTTTAATAAGTTATGAATGAATTTTAGAATTTTGTCAGCCCTTTTAAAGCCACACAAAATAACGAACTATATTCAAGACCATCAAATTTTTTGTTTTCCTTTTATTTATTTTACCAAAGTTTAAAATTTAATTAATGTTGATCTTTTGGGTATCCCGAACATCTCCTTAATTCCGTTGAAGCCCCGGTTTGCCTTCTGATTTGCAAGGTATATCCTTTTCAACATACCAATTCCCGTATTGTTTATCCTCGTCCTTAATGGCGTGAAAAAGCTACCTTTGTATGCGAACAGAAATTCTAAACATGTACGAGATGGATTTTTTATTTCAACACCGTTCGATCCGCCAATACAAAAAGGATGAAATTGAAAATGGTTTGCTGAATACGATCATAGAAGCAGGTACCCGGGCGTCGACTACGGGGAATATGCAATTGTACAGTGTGGTCGTCACCAGGGATCCCGGGAATAAGGCCAGACTGGCTCCCCTGCACTTTAATCAGGCGGCTGTGGTGCAGGCCCCCGTGCTGTTAACGGTTTGTGCCGATGTACACCGTTTTAACAGGTGGTGTGATTTCAGGAATGCGGATGCTTCTTACGATCATTTTTTGTGGATGGTGACGGCCGTGATCGACGCGATGCTTTTTGCCCAGAATATATGCATCGCGGCCGAGACCGAGGGCCTGGGCATTTGTTATATGGGTACGACATTATATCATGCGGCTGAAATTTCGGAGGTTTTAAAGTTACCCTCAGGCGTATTACCGGTCACGGCGATCACGATGGGTTATCCTGCGCACGTACCCGGGCTGACAAGTCGTTTACCGGTGGAAGCAGTGATCCATGATGAAACTTACAGCGGTTATTCAAGAGAGCGTATTGAAGCAATTTACAGGGATACCGAGGCGCTGGAGAGCTCCATGCGTTTTGTTGAGGAGAACAGGAAGCAAAACCTGGCACAGGTGTATACGGACGTACGTTACCCACGGAAAGAAAG
>CAZOYZ010000160.1:4375-8109 GCA_964584045.1 uncultured Prolixibacteraceae bacterium
TCGCCCAGGCCTTCGATGAAACTGATATTTTCAAGTTCGACCCGGATCATTTTCTTGTTGGCCTTAATAAAGATATAGCTTGTCTTATCTTTTTGTTCCTGTTTTTGTCCCATTAAGGCCAGTTGTTCTTCAGCTTTTTGAACGGCTTTAAAAAAACGGTCGAAACTGAAAGGCTTTTTCAGATAATCGAGGATATTCAATTCATATCCCTCGAGAGCATAGTCGCTGTAAGCAGTGGTCAGGACTACCAAAGGCGGATGCTGCAGGTTTTTCAGGAAGTCGAGTCCTGAGAGCACCGGCATATTTACATCCAAAAACATGAGATCGATCTTTTCTTCCTTCAGGATAGAGTTTGCTTCGAGTGCATTATTACAGGAACAGCTGATTTCCAGCCCCGGAACTTCCCGGGCATATTGCGTGATCACCTGCCGGGCAAGAGGTTCGTCGTCTACGATAATCGCTTTGATCATATTAAGCTTGCTTCAGTCTTAGTTTCAAACGGACAATAAAGATATTCTGTTTTTTGCTGATCTCTAAATCATAGTCTTCCTTTTTGTAAAGAAAAGCTAACCGTTGCCTTACATTGTTCAGTCCGATACCGTGTGCCTGGTCTTTTTTCACGGGATCATGCTCATTGCAGGTATTACTGATTTCAAAATGCAGCCATTCATTCGTCACTTTCATGGACAGGTGAATAAAATCCTTTCCGGAAAAGGAATGGGGTCCGTGTTTAAACGCGTTGTCAATAAAAGGTTCAAAAATGAGCGGGATAATCAGCTGATCTTCCACATCTCCCTCAACCGACATCCGAATCTCGATCTGATCATTCAGCCTGATACGCTGAAGTTCAACAAAGTTCCTGGCAAACTCGATTTCTTTTTTTAACGGAACAAAGTTTTTTCTTGATTCATAAAGGACATGGCGCATCAGATCGGATAATTTCAGGATCAGTTGGGGTGTCTTCTCTGAGTTGACCAGGCAAAGAGAATAGATGTTATTTAAGCTGTTGAACAGGAAATGAGGATTGATCTGAGCCTTCAGCGTGTTCAGTTCTGCCTCCAGCTTTTCACGCTCCACTTTATTATACCGCAGCGAGATATCCTGCAATTCAATCCAGTCGGTTAAGAATTTAGCCAATGATGTGAGGGCTACGTATGCCGCGGAAGTGAAAAAATGGATCGAAAACAGGTCCCTGCTGAAAGCCTGTTGCAGCGTCACTAAACAAAGCGTGATAATAAGCAGGGAAGATGCGGTGAGGGTAATGATCAGCCAGAATACATAAAAAATATAATTCTTCTTTTTAAGAAAAGAAGGAATGAGCACATAAAAGTTGATATAGACGGCAAAGGCGAATCCCACGTTGATCATGACCGCCCGGATCATGATTTCGGGTCCCAGTCCCAGTTTGTAATCAGAAACCTGGTAAAACACGATAAGTGCAAAAGCAAGGCTGGACATCCAGAATACAAGGTGTCCGGCGTTTTTTAACCTCCTGTATTTTTTACTGAGCGTCATCTTCAGGTTTATATGCGGTCTTTCCCTTTTACAAACTTATTGAAATAATATTTAACGGGATTGCTGTATTTCAATAGTTTCCAGGGACGGCTGCTGTGCGGTTTGTGGATAACAGGAGCAGTCATCGCCAGATAATTCCGGAAACCCAGGCTTCTCGACTTCCGTGAAATGAATACATCGTACCAGTCTTTTTGTATCGACAGTTCCGCGAAGGAAAACCTTTTTAGCAGACCGGTGGTGAGCAGTGTGCAGCAAAAGCTTAAGCTGCGGGATGTATGAATTACAGCCTTTTTTTCATGTTTAAATTTAAGATAAGGAAAGTTAACATTTCCCTGCATGTCTGTGGTCACCGCACCAACCATACCGCAATCCGGATACTTCTTACTGAGGTCAAGGATTTGCGTCAATGTGTCTTTTTTGATGATCACATCCGATTCGACAAGTACCAGCGGAACATTCATTTCAAGCGCGGTTTGCTGAGCTTTTCGGAGGGTGATGTGATAATTGGGTGAAGGAGTATCGGTCAGATCTTCCAGATTGATCAGTTCAAAACTGAATTCGGCCTGTTTCTTTTCAAGGATGCTCCTGTTTTCAGGTGTGCTGAAATCATTGAACACAAGATACCGGTGGTTTCCCTCGGCTTCATGGACAGAGCGGATCGTTTCAAGCGTTGTTCCGATCGAATCTTTCACCGGTGTAACGATTAATAAGTCAGGCATGTTGGAGTGGGTTAAAGATAATTTTGAATTGTTTGGCCAGCCGCTGCAGGTCTTCGATGACGGCTTCCTGTACAGGGATACCGTTTTTCAGTCGCTCCCGTGCCATTTCCCTTTCGGGGTCCCCGGGAATAAGTACGTTGTTTCCAGGATCAATACGTTCGGCTTGTCTGAAGGTGCGGATCCAGTTATCCATGTGCTTCTTAAAGTCTTCGGCGGGGCGGAAGGCATCGATCCGGATGGCTCCAAGAAAGTGACCGATCCCTTCTCCGACCTGATTGGCATGAGGTTCCAGAAATGCCACGAAGGGTGGCACCCAGGGACCATAGTTGGCCCCTGAGAGCACCGCTGAGAAGATATCGACCATAGCCCCAAGGCAATAGCCTTTGTGCCCGCCGTGTATCCGGTCGCCCCCCAGGGGAAGCATCGATCCGCCTTTTTTCAGAATGGTCGCATCGGTAGTCGGACTTCCGTCTTTATCCACTGCCCATCCCAGGGGAATGTCCTTTCCTTTTCGTTGTAACACTTCCAGTTTCCCGTTCGCCACGGTGGTGGTGGCCATATCCATCACAAAAGGCGGTTCCTGTAAAGCCGGTATAGCCACGGCGATGGGATTGGTGCCCAGGTAGCGGCTTCTTGAGAAAGTTGGCGAAACCAGCGGACTGGCATTGGTCAGTGAAATCCCGATCATGTCCCGCGCAAGGGCTTTCATGGCATGATAACCTGCGATGCCGAAGTGGTTTGAATTTTTTACCGCCACCCAACCGCTGCCAACCTGGCCGGCTTTATCCATTGCGATTTCCATGGCCCTGTTTGCCGTGACCAGACCCAGACCAAGATCGCCGTCCAATACGGCCGTGGAAGGGGTTTCATGAACAATCTTCATGTCCGGCGTGGCATTTAAACGTTTTTTCTCCCAAAGGCGGACGTATCCGCTTAAGCGTGCGATACCGTGGGAATCAATTCCGCGCAGATCGGCCTGGTTCAGACACTCGGCTGCTGTTTCTGCCTGTGCAGCAGGGCAGCCTATCGCTTCAAAAACCTCTTTTGTAAATTCCTTTAAGCAGGAAGACTGAATGATCATGTTTACTATTTTCTGAAAAAATCACGCGCCGAGGCCTGTGCCGAAGGCATGATGAGCAGGTCATCAATGTTTACGTGGGCAGGCCGCGACAATACAAAATAAATACTTTCTGCGATGTCTTTTGCATGTAAAGGGGTAAAACCTTTATAAACCTGACTCGCCTTTTCCTCATCCCCTTTAAAACGGACAAGCGAGAATTCGGTTTCAACAGCGCCGGGACTGATCATGCTTACCTTGATCTGATGAGGGAGCAGTTCGATCCTCATTGTTTTGCTGATTGCGCTGACCGCATGTTTGGTCGCGCAGTAAACGGATCCCATCGGGTATACCTCCTTTCCGGCAATGGATGAAATATTGATGATGTGTCCGCTTTTCCGTTCGATCATCCATTTCGAGACTTCCTTTGAAATATAAAGAAG
>CAZOYZ010000160.1:8209-10147 GCA_964584045.1 uncultured Prolixibacteraceae bacterium
ACGGGCTGTTTCCATTCCGATCCCGGAAGTAGCTCCCGTAATTAATGCTGTTTTTTGTGTCATAATCTGCTGTTTATATCTTTTGCAAAGGAAATTAAAATTCTATTTTTTTTATGGAAAAATCAACTACTTGACTATTTTTGTTCCCGTTATTCAAGCTTTAAAAAGGAAAATATGGCCGAAGTAATTGAAAATAAAGAGGTGTTTTCCATTGATCAGATTGAAGAGCCCATTGACCTTCATGATGTTGTATTTAACCTGATGGTGAACCCGAATTTAGCACCGGTTAACTATTTTAATGATTTTAGTGACGAAGGATTTGAGCTTGACAGTCTGGTAAATGACGACACGGATGATGCAGGTGTCTTTACGACCGACAGTGGCCAGATGATGGCCATGACCACGCATGCCTTTCATCATCATTTGACGAATGATCCCGAAACCGCCACTGAAATTCTGATCAGCCGGGCTGTACGGAGGATGGTTTGTTACGGCGCCCGGCCTTTGGCGGTAAGTGCCTTTCTGTATCATATTAATATTGCTGACCCAAATGGTCAGTTTATCGCTTCAGGTGCCAAGAAAGGTCTTGAACGGGCCGGTGCCAAATTCGGTTTGAAAATTTCGGACCGCAAGATCAGGTTTGATTATTTTTCAGCTCACGGTCCGGTGTCACCGACTATTATCATCAGTTTGATGGGGAGCATCGATAACAAGGAAAAGATCCTCACTCACCAATTGAAGACTAAAGGCAATACGGTTTTTGTCCTTGGCAGGTCCTACGATGATATCAATTCGTCTGAGTACCTTGAATTTTATCATGGAGTGCAGGACTCTCCGCTTCCGGTGTTCGACATTGACATGGAAGTAAAACTCCAGAGAGTGATGGCAGAGCTGATCGATAAGGGATTGATATCTTCTGCAAGCCCGGTGGGCAAAGGAGGTTTGTTTTTCTCCCTGATGCGGGCCGGCATGCCCGGCGGTTTTGGCTTTGATATTACCACTGATGCCGAGATCAGAAAGGATGCTTTCCTGTTTGGCGAATCGATGGGACGTATCATCGTTGGAGTTCCAAAGGCCAAAGTCGATGATTTTGTCGATTTGATGAGGAGTACGAAACTGCCGTTTTTCACGTTGGGTCATGTTACGCGGGGGGAAATCCGGATCGATGATGAGTCTTTTGGTTTTATCGATAAAATGATACCTCGTGCCAAATGACGGTTTCTCCGCTCCAGAACCCGATGAGAAGTAAAAAACAGCAGGTCGAACAGATGTTTGATCATATCGCGCCCAGGTACGATTTCCTGAATCACCTGTTAAGTATGGGTGTGGACAGGTTGTGGCGAAGAAAAGCCGTGCGCATGCTCAAAAGATATGTTCCCTCAAAAATATTGGACGTGGCAACCGGAACAGGCGATTTTGCCATCGAAACCGTGAAGGTCATTCCGTCGGAAATTACCGGGCTTGACCTGTCGGAGCAAATGCTCAGGGTAGGAGAAGAAAAAGTAACACGCCTCCGCCTGGATCACCTGATCCGGTTTCAGAAAGGCGATTCGGAAAATATGCCGTTCCCCGGCAGTTCGTTCGATGCGGTTACGGTGGCCTTTGGTGTACGGAATTTTGAACATCTGGAAAAGGGACTTCAGGAATTTCACAGGGTTCTAAAACCGGGCGGTGTGGCGGTGATCCTGGAATTCTCGAAGCCACGGGTTTTTCCGTTTAAGCAGCTTTACCTGTTCTATTTCCGGCGTATTTTGCCCCGGATCGGAAGGATGATCTCGAACGATTCGTCCGCCTACAGTTACCTGCCGGCTTCAGTGATGGCCTTTCCGGACGGAAAGGACTTTCTGGATATCTTATCGCGAACCGGTTTTTCGCAGGTGCGGCAAAAGCGGTTAACGATGGGGATCGCCACGATCTATGAAGCCGTGAAGTGAAGAT
>CAZOYZ010000161.1:0-7767 GCA_964584045.1 uncultured Prolixibacteraceae bacterium
GCATTTTGCCGAAAGCAGACCGGTCAGGGAAAAAAGTCTTTTACTGCCTCAGTAAAACTGCCGAGATCCAGGAAGAGCTGGAGCTGATCCTGGGAGAACGTGTTCAGCTTGTCGAAGCCGACGAACAGGAACTCAGACGTCAGCTCCTGATCTGCTATCCTTCAAAAAATCAGACCACCCGGCTTATCGACGAAATTGACGGGGATTACTCCAACTTCCTTCCCAACCTGATCCGTGAAGCCGGTACCCTGAAGTCGAGCGATATTCATATTGAAATTTATGAAGAACAATGCCGTATCCGTTTCCGGGTGGACGGAAAACTGGCTCAGCGCTACCGCTTCAACAGGGAAAAATATCCTGCCCTTGTAAACCGGATCAAAATCCAGGCGCACCTGGATATTGCGGAGAAAAGGCTGCCCCAGGACGGACGCATCATTTATAAGGACGATCACACCGATACCGACATCAGGGTCTCTATCCTGCCTACCCTCTACGGCGAAAAAGTGGTTCTCCGCCTGCTGAATAAGGATATCGGGAATGTCAGCCTGAATGAATTGGGATTCACACCGGAACAACTGGCCCAGTACCTGAAAGCCATTCAGAAACCTCACGGGATCGTGCTGATCAGCGGTCCGACCGGCTCAGGAAAAACAACAACCCTGTATGCCAGCTTAAAACTGCTCAACCACGAGAATGTGAATATCCTCACCATTGAAGATCCTGTCGAATATACCCTGGAAGGCATTAACCAGGTACAGGTGAAGGAAGATATCGGATTGACGTTCGCTGCCGCATTACGGACTTTCCTCCGGCAGGACCCTGATATCATCATGCTGGGTGAGATCCGTGACCACGAATCCGCACAAATGGCCATCAGGGCCGCTTTGACCGGTCACCTGGTGTTCTCGACCATTCACACCAATTCGGCTTATGGTACCATTACCCGGTTACTGGACATGGATATCCCTCCATACCTGGTTTCGGGTACCCTTAACCTTTCCATGGCCCAAAGACTGGTCAGGCTGCTTTGTCCCCGCTGCAAACAGGAAGAGGATTTTTCGGACGGATTACTTCCGCCGGGAATAAAATTCCCTGCCGGGATCCAAAAGCATTACGCCCCCCGTGGTTGTGAGTCCTGCTTTTATACCGGGTATGCCGGAAGGAAAGCCATCTATGAGCTTATTCCCGTTGACGGGGAAATTGCGGAGGAGATCAAAAATAACTGTCTGACGAATGACTCGCTCCGTTACCGGACATTAAAAGATTCGGCCCTGTCGCTTTTCAAAGACGGACAAACTTCCCTGAATGAAATTTTGCCGTACCTCATCTAAGGGCCAAAAAGCAAAAAAAACGAACCATTCGCAAGCAGACAGCGATCAGCAGGTGGTATGTGATCCGCAGTTAAACTCAAATTGAAGAGTCACATGGCCAATACCATATTCATTTCTTAACACCGCATTCATTTGCTCACTGATCACTTGTGTTTCAGAGAGCTTCAGATCGGCTTTCAGCTCAACGTGCGCCTCAAAATGAACAGACTGGTCTGTTAGTCGCCAGACATGAATATGATAAACCCTCTCCACACCGCTGATCTGATCGAGTTGCTTTTCCAATTCCCTGATCCGGATCGATGTCGGCGCAAACTGCATCAGGATCTCTGTCGATTCTTTCAACAAACGGATCGTGTGAAAAAGAAGGTACAGACTGATCACCAGTGTGACCAACGGATCGACCCAGGTCCAGCGCCACAGCCAAATGAACAGGGCACCGGCAATAACAGCCAGGGAAGTCAGTGCATCGCCCAGTAAATGGAGGTAAGCTGTCCTGACATTCAGATTTTGCTGTTTATCTTTATACAGGATGATGACCGACAGGCTGTTGGCGACCAGACCTAACATTCCCAGTCCAAACATCCACCTGAAATCAACGTCATACGGTTGAAAAAAACGCTCCACGGCCTCAACCATCAGATAAACAGAAATCGCGATTAGCACCAGCGCATTGATGAAGGCAGCAAGAATTTCTGCCCGCTTATAGCCAAATGTGCTTTTGTCGGTACGTTCCCGCCGGCTTAAGACGTTCGCTACATAAGCCAGAAAAATAGCAATGCCGTCGCTCAGATTATGAATAGCATCTGAGATCAATGCCAGGCTCCCTGAAATTAAACCGCCAATGATCTGGGTGATCGTGATGATCACATTCAAAATAATGGTGATCCCCAGGTTACGGCGCGTATGTACATGATGTTCCGCTTCTGACATAATTCACAATATTAACACAGAGTCCAACCCCCTTTGTTTAAAATGCCGGTAAAAATATTGAAAGACCACGACGAAAACTTTCGTAAAAACATTATCTTTAATACCTCAACAATTTTCTGACCCGGAATCCCGTCAGAAACTGCTGCTTAAACGAAACAAAGACTAAATAACAAATAAAATGGCAAAGAACATGCAACAATCAGCCGGAAAAAACATTCACAATCCGATAAAATTAATAAAGACGGACCAAATGAGCCGGCTTCCGGGAAGGAGAAGAAGTGCATTTCCCGGTGTAAAAGTATTTTTACCGATCCTGCTGGTCGTATTTTGCTTTTCAGGTTTCTCCCAGGCCCCCGTATATTTTGATTTCGAACTCTTTGAAAAAAATGTGCTGTCGGAAAAAGCAAGGAATATGGGCAGCGGGTTAACCTATGAGGATATTTCCGGTTCCCCTTATGCCTCGAATGATTTTACTCAGGGAGAAGTTATTCTGCCCGACAGCAACGCTTACCGGGGAGTTTTATTGCGGCTCAACATCTATGCCAATCAAATGGAATTTAAAAATAAAGACGGCCAGATCCTGGAGATCCTTGACCCTCAGAAGTACGACCGTTTTGTGATTGGAAAACAAGCCTACCGGTACGCGAACTATGCCGAAGGTAACAGAACCATTCGGGGTTACCTGCAAATTCTTTCTGATGGCCCGGTTATCCTCTATAAGAAATTAAGGATTAATTTTCAGGAAGAACAAAAGCCGGCCGCCTACAAAGATGCGCAGCCGCCAAAATTCATCACGATGGCCCCTGAATTTTATCTCTCGGTGAACGGAGGCCTGGCTGAAAAAGTGAAAAGCCAGAAACAGGTGCTTGAACTGTTAAAAGATCACGATCCCGGGCTGGCGGCATTTGTGAAGCAGGAAAAACTTAATTTTAACAAGGAAGAAGAACTCATAAAGGCAGTTGAACATTGCAATAACCTGTCAGATAACTAGATATTCAGACATTCAGACATTCAGACTTTAGAATCAGATATTAGAAAAAGAGTAACTACCCGATAATTAGTTCCTCCCAAGATCAGTCCATGTGCAACATTTTCTGTTTTCTTCACGTCATTAGACCGGGATCAGTAAAATATAAACTTGGAAGCGCTGTATAAAAATATTCATCAGGAATTGATCGACCGCTGCAAACGGGGAGACCGGGAAGCTCAGTTTGGCTTGTACAAGCTTTATTATAAATCGATGTACAATACCAGCTTGCGGATCGTTGGAAACGAATATGACGCGGAAGACATTATGCAGGAATCTTTTCTAAGCGCATTCGGTAAAATAAACAGCTATGAGGGGAAAGTCAGCTTTGGAGCCTGGCTGAAGAAGATCGTCATTAACCGCTCACTGGATTACCTGAAAAAAAGAAAAGTGACGTTCGAAGAGATCAATGAAAAAATAACCGATGAAGGAACCGATCCTTTTGAGGAAACCAGGGAAGCGGACGTTCGGAAGATCAGGGAAGCCATTATGCGGTTACCTGAAGGCTACAGGGTCGTATTCAGCCTTTACTACCTGGAAGGATATGACCATGATGAAATAGCGACCATTCTAAGGATCAGCCCGGGGTCATCCAGATCGCAACTGCTCCGGGCCAAAAAGAAGCTGAAAACCTGCTTAACGGGCAACGTTTTTTCGGAGAACTAAAAACAACTAAAAATGACAGATCCATTAAAAAATATCATTGAGAAAAACAGGGATGCATTCAACACAGAACCCGTAGAAGGACACTTTGAACGCTTCAAACGAAAATTGGAGGCCGGGCCGGTAAGGCATAAAGGATTTAAGGGACGGTATTACCTGGAAATTGCCGCAGTTGTTTTAATTGTACTCCTGGCCGGCAATCAGGTAAGAATGTATTTCAGCAATCAAAACAAAACGCGAGAGGAAACCGGACCGCTCACCTTATCATCGGTTTCTCCCGAATACAGGGAAGTTGAATATTACTACATTTCCGCGATCGATCAGGGTATGTCTCATTGGACGAACCTGCGGAATCAGGGTCTCGTTTCTCCTGAAGAACAGAAAACCACGGAAATGGAAATGAAGGAATTTGACGAAACATACGCCCGGCTGCAAAAAGAACTGGAAGCGAGTCCGGAGGACGAACGGGTGATTCATGCCATGCTCGAAGTCTACGAGGCAAAGCTTAGTATCATTACCATGATAATTAATAAGTTGGAAACAATTAAACAACAAAAAAAGACCAGCAATGAAACCAAAATTTAAACTGCTCATCACTTTTTTGATTGCCATTCCCTTCGTGGTTCAGGCTGAAGAAGTGACCAAAAGAATTCACCGTGGATTTTCAAAATCACAGATCACCGCTCTGGATATTTCCAATAAATTCGGAGTTATTGAAATTCGCGATTCAGGGAGCGACTCAGTCACTGTCGACGCGCTGGTGACCATCAGAAACGTCAGTGAAAGCAAAGGCAGAGAATTGCTCGAACGGATCACGATCAACATCAGACGCACAGGTGGTTTGCTCGCTGCCGAAACGGTCATCTCCGATAACTTCAGCACCAAAGGAAACTTCTCGATCGATTACAGGGTCAACATCCCGAAGGACCGGGATCTGACCGTAGCCAATAAATTTGGCAACGTGGTGCTTCCTGATCTGGAGGGCAAAGGCCGCTTTACCATCGCGTACGGGAACATCACAGCAGGGAACTTAAAATCGCCGGAAGCTTCAGGAATATGGCTTGATCTTTCATACGGGAAGGCCGACATTGGCTCACTGAACAGGTGTAAGGGAATCGTCAAATACAGTAAAGTTTTTGTCGGTAACGCCGGAGCGATAGAGGTGGAAACCAAATATTCCGGTCTGGATGTCAAGCAACTGGATCATCTTCAACTGGAATCTAAATACGACGGCATCAGGATTGGCGAAATCTCGGATATTTCGGCGAATTCGAAATATACCAATTACAACATTGAAAAGCTGAACCGGAACATCAGGCTTAATACGGAATATGGCTCGGTCCGGATCGACAAGGTAGATCCGGGTTTCAGCATGATCAACATCACAAACAGCTATGGCGGCATCACGATCGGGATGAACGGGATCTCCTATGGGATCGAAGCCGACTGCAATTATTGTGATGTGAAATATCCTGAAGACCGGTTCAAAGGCAACCGGAGCAAAGAAAGCCATCGTGTTAGTCTGAACGGAAATGTAGGCGCTGCATCTTCCGGTAAAAACGTCGTGATCAGAAGTCAATACGGAGGAATTAGTTTACAAGATTAGAAGATTAGAATATTAGAGTATTAGAATGGGGTAAATGCGGTATCATGATCGTGAATTTACACACACATTTTAAACTTCCTGAGGAGCAGGCCGGTTTGGTCAGCCATCCTGTACATCTGGAATTTCAGCCGGAACCCGGTCAGTATTATTCGGCAGGGCTCCACCCCTGGGATCTGAATGACCTTTCGGATGAAGGATGGCTTTCGACCCTTGAACGGCTGAGCAGGCTTCCTCAGGTACTGGCCATCGGTGAATGCGGCCTTGACCGTTCAATCGAAACGCCCGTGGAAATGCAGGAACCCGCTTTTATCAGACAGGTTGAGATTGCCGAACGTTCGGGAAAACCTCTGATCCTGCATGCCGTGCGTTCCTATTCCGATTTGCTCCGCATTAAGAAAGCCAGGCCGGGGACTGTTCCCTGGATCCTGCACGGCTTTAACGGGAATACCGAAACAATGCGGCAATTGGTCGCACAGGATTTTTATTTTTCATTCGGCCCGGCACTCTTAAAGGATCAGAAAAAATTAAATCAATCGCTTCGCTCTGCTCCGTTGGATCATTTATTTTTCGAGACTGACGAAAGTATCGTTCCTATTGAAAGTATTTATATTTTTGCTGCTTCAGTTCTGCAATTATCTGTTGAAGAACTCACGAAGATCATATGCAAAAATTTTCAGACGATTTTCAAAAAATGGGAAACTGGCAGGAACGAACAGCCTTGATGCTGGGTGAAGAAGGTGTGAAAAAGCTGAGCAGCGCACATGTGATGGTGATCGGGCTGGGTGGGGTCGGTGCGTATGCCGCAGAACAACTTTGCCGTGCAGGCATCGGAAAAATGACGATCGTGGACGGCGATGTGATCGAAGATACCAACCGGAACCGTCAGCTCCCGGCATTGGTAAGTACCTGCGGCAAATCTAAGGCCGTTGTGTTGAGCGAGCGCTTTCTGGATATCAATCCCAGGCTGGAATTACAGGTCATTCATGAGTACCTGAAAGATGAGCGGATGACTGAGATCCTCGACCAGTCCTCGTACGATTATCTGGTCGATGCCATCGATACCCTTTCACCAAAAGTATTTCTCATCTATCACTGCATTCAGCGCGGCATCCCTGTTGTCAGCTCAATGGGTGCAGGAGGGAAGATGGATCCCTCGCTGGTACAGGTGAGCGACCTCTCAGAGTCCTATAATTGCAAACTGGCGCGAATCCTGCGTAAGCGACTTGCGCGGTTGGGGGTGCGGAACGGGGTAACGGTGGTCTTTTCACCCGAGGAAGTGGATAAAAGCCGCGTCCGGCTTGAAGAGGGCAGGAATAAACGGTCTACGGTGGGCACCCTCTCGTATATGCCTCCTGTTTTTGGCTGTTACTGTGCTTCGACGGTGATCAGGAATTTGCTGAAAAAATAAACCGGATTGGCATAAGTTTTGTGATTTTTAGACAAAAAATACTGCTATGAATGCCCGGGTTCCCTTTTTCATAATGGCCATTCTTACATCTCTTTTGATCCAGTCATGCCACGCGCCGGCCAATCTGGTTAAGTTAAAACCAAATGAAGAACCTGATAAATGGTTTTATGGTCAGGCGCTCATTCGTGATTCCGTCTACGGAGTGGAGTATGAAGTAGGATTCGATAAATTCAACAATAATCAGTATTTTTTTGATTTTCATATCGCGAACCACTCCAATATGCCGATCCTGATCGATCCGGTTCAGTTTTACTATATTCCGTACGACCCGCAAATGAAGCCGTTGATACCTGAAAAAGTAACTGCCAAAGATCCCGAACAGGAAATTTTTGAGATTGAAAAACACCTGTCACGCAATGAGGCCAGGCGAAGAAATCAGATCGGCATTTCACTCGTCGCGATCGGGGCAGATATTGCCACGGGCATTATCGTGGCATCGGACGATCGTCCAAATAACGATCTGCTTCACAGAGTTGTTGCCGATGGCGTTCATCTCGGCATCGCTGCATCGGGTGCAGCGAACGAAAACGAAACGATCGACCTCAACGAACTGCGCGAATCGTGGGAGTCTGCCGCGATCAGGAAAACCACGCTCGACTGTACGTATTACATGCACGGTAAAGTGGTTTTTCCCGCCACTCCCGATGCCGCCTTCGTACGAATTTATGTGCCGGTCGATGATAAATGGCTGGAATTCAATTTCGCACAGGTAAAACTGCCGGCAAAGGAATAAGATGAGTAG
>CAZOYZ010000161.1:7867-10089 GCA_964584045.1 uncultured Prolixibacteraceae bacterium
TGAGAGGTGGTTCAAAAAACTTTTCCCTCCGGCTTTTGTTTATATGAAAACATTTTTTTAGGTTTGCAAAATTAATTTTGAGGCTGATCATGGATAACAGCAAAACATACCATCTTCTTTTTCTGGCCTGTGCCGCGGGCTGTGCTGTCCATATGCCGTCTGTGTTGATGTCTATGCGATAGCCTTCTTTTGGTATTCATCCGAGTACTGATCGAAGGCAGGCAAAATCCGGAGTTTAGCTTTTCTTTTTCGTATCATTTTAATTTATGACTATGCCAGATTGTATTGTAAGATTTGGCGGGAACAATTTAAAAGATACAAAGGTGATTTCCACCTTCGTCGCTTTACTAAAAAAATCAGCAAAGAGGCATCTCATAGTCGTTTCTGCCACAAAGGAAATTCAGAATATACTCGTCAGCGGGATCAAAACACTGTGTTCTGCAACCTGTGAACCGGGAATTGTTTTTTCAGGATTAAGAGAAGAAATCCAAAAAATCGGGAACCTGTTCGGGCTGGAAGAACAGACATCTGTTTACCCGTTTGTCGAAAGGCTCGAAGTATTGCTTAGAGGTATTCATTTTACAGGCGACTTTTCGCTGGCCTTACAGGATCAGGTGATCTCTTACGGCGAAAAGATCACCACAGCCCTGCTCCGGGAAATTCTGCAGAAAAACGGGATTCCCGCAGGTATTCATCTGCCGGATGATATCGGCTTGACGGTCAGCGAGGAATACGGAAATGCCAGCGTTCTTCCGGAAGAATCTGAAAAAAAAATAATGACGGTTCCTTTTAGTCACATCAGTCTGATCCCGGGCTCGTTTGGGGTCACTCCAAGGGGAAAGATTGCCCGGCTGGGTTTCCGGGCCGCAGATTATACTGCGGCAGCCCTGGCATCCCTTTTTCACGCAGAAAGGCTGGAGCTTTGGCAGATCGGTAAGCCATTTAAAACTGCCGACGACCACTATGTTTTAAACACGACCTATATCGACAGCCTCACCTATGCCGAAGCTTCCGAGCTTTCCTATTTCAATTATTCAGGGATCCATCCCCGGATCGTGGAACCATTGATCGACAAACACATTCCTGTATACGTATATGAGTTGTCAGACGGAGAAAAGATCCTGCGTACAAGAATTAATTCACAAAACATTGTAACGCCTCAGGTTGTTAAAAGCGTGGCGCATACCGACGAGATCGCGATACTCAGACTGAACGGCCCCGGCGTTGGGTTCAAGCCAGGGATCCTGGCAAAAGTAACCACGGCCTTTTTTAACCGGCAAATTAACATTCGTTCGGTGATCACCGCCCAGACCAGTATCAACATCATCATTGACAAGCAGTCTGTTCAGCAGGTCAGGCATATTTGCAGCGAGTTGAAATTCACTTCGGTCAGTGAGATGGATATTGCCGAACATGTATCGCTGGTCGCGGTTGTAGGACATGGGATGCAGTCGCACCACGGGATCTCGGCGCAGTTGTTCGCTGCCGTCGCAAAAAGCAGGATCAATGTGATCATCAGCGGCTCCGGCGCATCGGACCTGGTCAGTTACCTGGTCGTTGACGAAAAGGACAAAGTGAAAGCAATCCAGGAAATTCACAGAACTTTCTTTAATATTTAAACAAAAGGTTTACAAGATGACTACAAGAAAATTAAAATTCGAGACACTTCAGTTGCACGCAGGACAAGAGGCTGACCCGACAACAGGATCACGTGCAGTACCAATCTATCAGACTACCTCTTATGTGTTCAATGATTCGGAACATGCCGCTAACTTATTCGCATTAAAGGAGTTCGGAAATATCTATACCCGGATCATGAACCCAACCTCCGATGTTTTTGAGAAACGGATGGCTGCCCTGGAAGGAGGTATCGCAGCACTTGCCGTCGCCTCAGGGCATGCAGCCCAGTTTCTGGTGTTCAACACGCTGCTTGGCATCGGCGACAATTTTATCAGTTCACCATTCCTCTACGGAGGCACTTATAATCAAATCACGGTCTCATTGAAAAAACAGGGGATCGAAGCACGGCTCACCGGCGATCTTAAACCGGAATCGTTTGAAAAACTGATCGACGGGAACACAAAACTTATTTATTTGGAAACGATCGGGAATCCCGGGTACGTGATCCCTGATTTTGATGCCATCGCCGCTATAGCCCGCAAATATGACATCCCGTTCGTCGTGGATAATACCTTTGCAGGCGGCGGTTACCTGTTCCGTCC
>CAZOYZ010000162.1:0-1512 GCA_964584045.1 uncultured Prolixibacteraceae bacterium
TTATGGCATTTCCATAAGTTTAGCCGTTATCGATATAATTAGTCGACCTACCTCATCCCGCGCATTTGCCCGACCTTCCATATAATCCCATAACTTAATACTCTCCAGCAATTCCCGTTCTTCAATACTTAACTGAAGAAGTTTATTCTTAGAATATGCTACCTGCATAGTTCTAAATCCAATCCACAGCCAGTCAAACTCATCACGATCGGGGCGCTCCATCAGGTAGTGCATTAGATTACGTGCAGACTTCCAATCAGGAGTATTTTTCCAATCATTAACTAATTGGTAGAACTCAGATAATTCAGGATTCGCGTCATCAAGGAATTCATAATTTGCGTCTGGTTCCCACATTGCACGAGCCAGCGTGCCAAGCTGTGGCAAAAACGGACGAATACCACTCTCGTAAGCTTCATAGACCACTCCTTCAATCCCCAGTTTACGGTACTGCCTCAAATCTTCGATATAAACTGGGGTATTGAAACGCGGCACACCCAGTGATGCATGAACCATAAGATTTTCATGGATATAAATATTCCCGTAATATGCCTCTTTCCACTCTTTCAAACGATCAAAGAGGTAGCGATTTCTTGTAGATACTTTCGCCCTTGTATCGACCTCCTCATGATCAGATGCTCGTCCGGATTTCATCTCCGGATCATGCAAGGGAAAAAAAGGATTACGTATATGTGTGTCATACATGATTGCCTCGGTATTACGTATCAACGACATGTCTTCTGGTAGTTTGTAACGCTGATAGTATGTCAGCCATTGGCGTTGAAATTTTCCACCTACAGTTTCCTGCATAAAAATTTCAAAAAAGGGCATAGTTTGACCAACAGGTCCCAACTTTGAACATTCGTTGCATTGGCAAAGATCATGTCCATCAGGAGTGGCAAAAAGCAATTTTGTCCGATCAGGATGCTCTTTAATATATTTTCGCACACCCTGTCGAAAGAGGTTTAATCCTTCAGGGTTACTGGCACACAAACGATCGTTGGTTTCCAAATGTTCATATTGTGGTTTTGGATTACCATTGGCATCTACGGCAAAGTATTCTCGTGGAACACTATCACAAAAGGCAAACTGGTAGTAAGTATAATGGATTATATCTATTCCCCTTTTGGCACATTCCTCGTCAATTATATCGGCGTATTCTTTGTAACCATGTGCTGTGATTACAGGCAATGTATTCATCCTCCAACGCCCTATACGATCAATAAAACGGCGTACCATCTCAGATGTCCAATAACGCTGCTGAACACCACATTCAAAAAGGCCTCGAATTGAAAATACAGGAGTATGGACGCCGTGAGTATTGCCATCAAGCACGTCATATACCGCATAGAGCACACCTCTGGCCGTACCACTTTCCACATCAATTCCACCATCGTCTGCCACAGAATAGGAATATGCATCGCATCCATCTTCCCTCACTTTCGCACGGACAGGTCGCTGTCCGGCAAGTTGTTGGGCAAATTCCAAGACCATTTGGGAATTAACATTCGATCC
>CAZOYZ010000162.1:1612-10084 GCA_964584045.1 uncultured Prolixibacteraceae bacterium
AAAACTGCCTTTCTAAAGACTTTTTATGTTTCTGCAATCCTTAAATTTCGAAAGTCGTGTTCTTATTCCCATCTGCTCTTATTATTACTTTGTCCTTCAGTATGACCGAGCCTAAACCGGACAAGGTAAATTTTAATAGTTCAAGCTTTCCGTACAACACATTTAAAGTTGCTTTGTTATTTTCAATCATACATGTCCCCCACGCATAACCATTGCTCCAGAAATAGGTCCCAGGTTTGGATGTAAAAACCATTGATTTATCAACACCTGAATAGTTAAACCCGGATAAAGCAAGGGTTGCCGACCAGCTTGCCATAGCCCGTCCGTAATGATAGCCGCATTCTGTTTCATTAAAGGGATTTCTTTTTCTTCCATCGTAACGGTCCCGAATATTTTTAATGCATTTTAGTCCGTCTTCAGTTTGTCCTTCATAAAGCATTCCAACTGCCGCTGTATATTCAAATCCTGTCATGACCTCCGTAAAATAGGGAAAAGGATTTACAGGTCTTTGTTTCGGGTAAGAAGCCATCAAAAGTGCAGATTCGTCATCAAGCGCAAAAGTTCGGAGACAATTGAAATGGTCAGAAAGATCAGACCGGTAGTTATATCGCATGATGCTCTGCAGTGTTTTGGAAATATTTTCTTTTTTCACCAGATACCCCAATCCGCAAACATGTGCAAAATACTGGCCAACAAGCTGATCGGTCAGGCATCCTTCGCCGAGCTGAAAATCAGGTTCTTCCCTATTGATGGGTTTTTTATTGCCTTTCTGTTCCTCTCGTATATTTTCCTGATCAGGAATTATTACTCTATGGATGTAATATTCTCCGTTAAAAAGATTTTCGTCTGTCCATTTGCTTCCGTTCTCATATAATTTTCTGCATTTTCGAGCCATTTCCATATCCTTCATACAAGCTGCCATCTCTTCCATGGCCCGCAAAGCGCCAAGATACCAGATGGTCATCTGTGGATTGGGACCGTAGTATTCCACATCCATGGTATTATGTTGAACTCCCTCCATTACTCCATCCTGATCTGCATCCCAACTATTCCTCGCCCAAACATAACTCATGGTCCTTTTGGCCATAGGATAAAGTTTTTTAAAAAAACTGTCATCACTCGACAATTGCCATTCCCTGTACAATTTCATGATACACCCCATCTGACCATCCGCCGCAGTTTTTCCGAACAGAGGAATTTCCTCATACGGCAATTTTACCCGAAAACTCATTGCCCCTTCATCAGAAGTGGCTTTGCCAAATTCTACTTCCCTCATTGATTTTGCCAGTTCTCCAAAAAGAAAAGCTGTAGCCGTTTCATAATTCCATACATGCGTACAACTACCATAACCACTGCCACTGTTATCATCGCAACCTTCCCATGCAAAAAAGTTACCGTCCATATGCCGGAAACAGGTCTGGGTTCTTAATGTACTGATATTAAACAGTGAAGCTTCCTTTACTTCTTCAGGAAGGTCACTTTTGCAAAATGAACTGATAAATTCAATGGTTTTATCTTCAAGATTTTTCAGATGAGGAATAGTCTGTGCTGCAACATCCCACGCACCTGAATACTTTGTCGTATAATAATTTTGAAATGTTTTGGATGACCATGAAGTCCTATTTGGAAAATACCAGGTCAGGAGAAAACGGATGGTTTTCGTTCCGTTTGGCGGCAATATATCACCTGCGGCAAGAGATGCTTTGGGTTTGTTAGAGGACACCTCTTTTCTGATTTCAAGTTTTCCATCGGAAGAAAGATCATCCCAAAAGTCCAACAGGGAAGTCCCTCCCCAGGTTATTGGCAACCAATCCAACCGGTAGGAAATTTCTCCCGGAGAAGTGCTGATAAGTGCCATCTCACCCCATTGGTCAGCTCCTTTGTCAACCCCTTCCGAAGTATACAGAATCCCGTTCAGACCGTCTTTTGAAAGAAAGGAATTCTTATTTGTTTTAGCCTTGCCCTTGTTTCCGTCTTCACCAATGAAATTTTGCATTGTCCCGCATATACTGAAAGATATCTCTTTCCCGGAAGTATTGGTCAATTCAAAATCAATGACTGCTATGGGAATACTGCTATTGTCAACATCTCCGGGAATAAGGGGATTGAATGATTTTACTTTTACAACAACCGGTATTTGTGGCGTACTTAACAGAGCTTCGCCAAACGGGTAGGCTGTGCTAAAAGAAGCTTCTTTAAACCGGGGCAATCCGTGATTGGCCGCTGTTGCCCCCCTGTCTCCCTCGTACTGGTAAAAAGGGATCTTCCCTTCGAGTAAGCGCAGGTCTTTTTTAGTACCATCGTCCGTATAGAGCGTAAAAAACAATCCTCCTCCCGGATTGTACCCTTTTGCCGGGGTATTCATCAGTTCAAAATCCTGAAAATTTCCTCTTCCTCCCAACGAAATTGTCCCCGTGCCGATTCCACCGACAGGCATCGCTATTTTTTGAATATGTTCATGGTCATAGCTCTTTAAAACAGGCCATTCTTTTGAAAAGGCATTCTCAAAAAAGATTAATCCAAAAAACAGGATTAAAAATATTTTTATCCTAAATAATCCCTTCATTTTCTTTTGATTATTGCACGACCTGATGATAACTTCAAATTCAGGAACTTGCATTTGCTGAGCAAATGCTATTGACAGACAGAAAAAGAATACTGATCTCATAATATTTAAGTTTTTTGTGTGATAAACTGATTTTAGTTCCCTAACCGGGTTAGCTTAAAATAGTCGAACGATACCCGGTTTCGGGCTGTATTATTATAAGCATTTCCAAAAATCCCGACATCCTGTACACTTCCTGCAGAACTGATCGTATACTCATTTTCCGCCTTGCTCCAGTTTTCACCATCATTGGAAGTATACAAGCTAAATGATTTGCCCCTTTTGCATAACCGAATCCAGTTTTTACCACCTTCAAACGAACAATGATCAAACTTGCCATCCTCATCCATATCTTTCCTCCAGTAATGTGCTCCCCCGTATTTTAAGGTATAGGTGCAGACCATAAAACCATTGGATAAGGTATCCGTTAATTCATTCCGTACAACTAACCCAATGGCCGCATATTCGCCGGTAGCTTCCAGTGAGCCGAATTTTACTTCAGCATCAAAATCCCCTTTTATATTATTCAGATAAACAGCGCCATAATCTTCGTTGACACCCAGCCTGCCACCGGCATCGATAATCACATGTCCTTCTCTTGTGAAATAAAAATCCGATCCTACCGTAGATGCCATGTGAAAGTTCCATTCCGGAAAACCCTCCATCTTCAGGTTAAATGGCTTTTCATCAATAACTCCTCCTTGAAAATCAACTCTTTTTGTTTCGCCCCCTTTTATTTCGACTTTTTTTTCATCGACAACATTTTCATTTTGCATCAGGCTGAACTTTTTACTTCCTGCTTCCCCTCCGGTATTACGAATGGTCAGAGTAACTCTGACCCTGCTTTCCGAATCAATTGAAATTTTCAGTGTATCATTCACAATAATGCGGGAAGGTGTTGAAAGGACTTCGAGTGACTTTTGCGTTCCTTCCACTTTAATTTCGTGCTCGCCTGGCCTGTAAAAAGGATTCAGTTCCAACCCAACATTCTTTGTTTCTTCCTGACCAAGCCACAACCATGCAGAACCAACTTCACGGCCATCCTCATACGCCATAAGTTTATACATGCCGGAAGCTCCTTTATTATAAACCTTTAACCGGATCGTTCCGGATTCACCGGCCCTGAATGGTACGGGTTGAATTATTTCCAGTATTTCTGCATGATTAACCCCCGGATTTATCTGCCCATACTTAACTTCATTGGAAACTATAACAGGCTGTGACTGGTAAGGATTATCGCTGAACAATGATACATCTTCAGAAAGGTTGCCATTTATGCTTACTTCAGGGGAACACGGCTTGATCTGGGCAGTTCTTATTCTAACATTTTTTGCCTGGTAAAGCTGGTACAATGGTAATCCCTCCCGCATGCCGAAAATCTCAATATTTTCAACCCTTATTTTTGAACCGTTTTTAAATTCCAGAATTGAATTGATATTCTTATTGAATCTAAGGTCTATATCTTTCATTGCTAACCCATCAATATTATCTGTTTTGAGCCAGAAATCCATTTCTCCGGATACTGAACGGCAAGATACATTGCAGAGAAAGATATCCCGGATTGGAGCCTCCCTTGTACCAAGGATACGCGATGAACGTCTTATCCCGTCAACGACAATATTATTGAAGTAAAGATTACGAATCACGGGACTGTCAACTCCGATAGTAGTAATATCAATCAAACTCCTGACATTTTTCGTGATAATATTGGTGACAGTCACATTTTCGATTACTCTTTCCGAATTGGTCTTCAATGACGGACGCATCAACTGGATAGAAAAAACGTCACCCGTATTTTCAAAAACACATCCCGTTAATATGATATTACGAAATATACCTGCCGTCCCTGTTCCTATTTTCACAGCAGGATGAGTGGTATTACGGACAATGCAATTTCTGATGATTATATTTTCAACAACATGTCCGCAAGCCGGGTTCCCTTCATTTTTAATGGTTATAGGATCATCCCCGGAACCGTCGATCATACAGGCATCAAACAGTACATTGGAAGAACTTACGGGATTAATCCCATCAGCCCTTCCGTTCAATACTTTTACATCCCGGGCAACAACATCGTTACATCCGAAGAAAGTCAAAGACCAGCCTGCCGCATTTTTGATTGTAATTTCATTGACGCAGATGTCTTTGGAGTTTTCAAAAAGGACAGCCAACGGGCCGCGTCCATGCGCTACGATACCGGGATCTTCCAGACGGCATCCGTCAATAGTCCCTTTTCCGATGACTGAAACATCATTCATTCCAACGCAATGAATAAAAACATGACGGGATGCAGTCATTCGTGTATAACTTTCTTCCGGTTGCAGTTCGTAATCGGAAAGATTTCTACTGCCCTGCAGGATCGCTCCGCTTCCTATATTTAAGGTAACATGGCTTTTCAATTTCAATGTCCCTGAAACATAGACCCCGGGAGGGAAAAATACAACTCCTCCCGAGTCTGCATGACAAACATCAACAGCCTTTTGTAAAGCTTTCGTGTCCAAATCCTTTCCGTTTCCCAATGCCCCGTAATCGCGGACATTATAAGTTTTTTGTCCTGAAACGTTTACAAGCAGTACTACTGATAAAAAAAATACTAAACCAGTTTCTTTAAACATGTATTCTATTTTTCCATAAAAGATTAGAAGATACTTTCACTTGTTATCATTTAGTAAAACCCCTGATATCGATGAGATAAAGCTGGCGGCCATTGCCTCCATGTGGAGAATCAATACAAATCTTTGTACCATCAGGACTTACCCTGGGGTGTAAATCGCAACGCCATTCACCAGCGTATTCAGGAGGGCTGTAAAAGCTCCCAAGATCGATCCTTCTGTCTGACGGAATATGATAAAGGTATGTCACTTGATTTCGGTTTTTACCTGAAGCATAATTATCACAAACCAGCCATTCTTTCCCATTTCCAACCGGTAGAAAGGATTGGTGTCCATTTGATTTCATCTTTCCACTGCCAATCCTCTGAACATTGGTCGTGTGATCTTCCAAAATGTAAAAGCCCCATTCGTGGCCCTCCGGTTTGGTATAGGCACATAAATGCACCGGTGATTGCCAGATAAAGTGGGATGTATTCCCCGAAGGATCAATGCAATAAAGATCACTTCCATCCATATTGGCGGTGAACATACGGGTAATAAATCCCCCAACAGCCATCGTTTGCCTGTCTACCCGTTCATGCCTCCATCTGTGCAGGAAAGTAAAACGGGTTCCATCCGTATTAACCAGCAAATGATTAAACCAATGGTAATTATTCGTTACAAGCTCTCTCTCATGCGGAATAGCAGCAATTTCCGCCAGAGAGAATAATAATTTATCTTCTCCTGTTGCTAAATTAATTTTAAAGATGCCTGTTTTTTCAGGTGCTTTTTCCTTAAAATATGGGTCTTCGATCCCCGGGTATCCATATCCCGGCCTGAGACCCTGAATTCTCGAAAATTCAGTACCTAACCCCCATTTTCCATCAGGACTCAATGTATAAATCGCTTTGGAAAGAGTTCTTGTTTTTCCTGTTCGTATGTTGTAGATTCTGCTTATGAACCGGTCTTTTTCCCGATCATTCCATATCACTTCATCGGGCGATCCGGGAATCCATTGTGCCATGCAACCTTGCTGCCACCCCCAGGCACAGCTCTCTCCAATCGTTCTCCATCTATTTTTTTTCAGATCGATCAATCCAATCTTTATTACATCATTTTCAGTCGGTGACCGGTGTTCAAATCCGACCTTCATTCCAAGTACAAACCGCTGCTCAGGATCGAACTGAAGTTTATCATAGTAACCAAACCAATGGAATTTCGAGCCCTGGGTCAATGGTTTCACCGGAAAAAGTACCGGTTCTGCTTTTATCTGACCATATAAAAAGTCAGTAGGCGCCAACAATGAACCGGCAGCAGCAAATCCAAATTTTAATACGTTTCTTCGTGAAATCATAGATTGATTTTTAAATGCCTTTACTGACCATATCCTTCAAATATTTTTTATCCAAAAGTTTTCCCTCATAAATATTTTTTCCGGCAACAGAATTCAGGAAATGATTGATCCGGTCAACCATGAAATTGTAATCATCTGCAACCAGTATTCCGTGGTTTTTTATAACATGCTCCGAAAAATGCGCTGCAATCGTTTCAATCAAAATTGGATAGACAGCCAGATCAGGGTTGTGAGTTTCTATAAAATCAGAAAAGTATCTGAGAAAATAAGAATATTCTTTTTCTGTTGGAAGGTTGAAATCAAAATCAATGGGATTCATTTTCTGATAAACAGACTGTTCCGTTTTGGTGAATGCCTGATGCCAGTCAACCGGAACTCTGCCCGTATTTGCAAGAGGAAATTCATGGACGAGATCGTCTTCTTTCATTTCCGGAAAACCTGCAACAATTTCAATTTGCGCTGACTTCAGACCGGGAGAAGATACTTTTACGATGATAGTTCCTGTTTCTCCGTTTGACCGGACAAGATTTACAACAGGTGTGGAAATATACCAAACTCCGCTGTCAGCATTGTTTTTGTGAGTATCTGTTTCCCAATGTGCCGGACCTGCCAGAGTAGCAGGTCCCTGTACCTCCCAGTCCAGATCGTTGTTGAACTCCTGTACCTGAATGCCATTCCTGTCAACGACATCAGCAGTAATGGCCACGATACTGCTTCTTTTTGCATCAATATGCTCATGTGATGCTTTTAAGCGAAGTTGTAACGGATTACCTGCCATAGGCAATACAAATTCGTATGCTTTACCTTGTTTTTTCCCTATTGCTTTTAAATCGCCCGATTCCACTAAAACGTCTTCAAATCGCACGCAGTAGAAATTTTCCTTCCCGGGGAGCTCTTTGCCAATCAATTTTTGATGAACGAACAAACTAACCTCGTCACAATTGGAATCAACAACGATTTCCTTTTTTGTTCCAATATATTTTTCCTGCCAGTAATGGGGATGTATGAAGACCATTGGTTTTTTAGTATAATTTGCCTTCCACAGGAAATACATATACTTCGGAATCCGGTAACCGTCTACCCATCCTTTGGGATTGATGTTCTTAAGCGGACAATTTTTGTAGACCCGCGCTGCCCCTTCATCAGCATACATCCACATCACACCATTAGGCATATCCATCCTGCCCCTGATACTTCCATCCTGAACAGTAGCCCTGTCGTGTTGCCATTCTTCATTGCCTGTATGTTGTCCGCTGACCGGGTTCTCTGCAAATACATCATCATGCGTCCAACCTCTTACCGTAACCCGCAGCAAATTTTCCATGTTCATATTGGTATGATCATGAGCCACGTAATCTCCCGCCCCTCCAGTAACATACCGGGCATGAATGATCCGGGTGCTGTCTTCCTGATAAATCCATTTTGAATCAGCCCCGTCATTTGTTTCATTTCCAACATCATAAAATACAATACTGGGACGGTTACGGTGTTGGCGGACAGCCTCACGCACCATCTGTTCCTGTACCTCCTCAGAAAAGTCTATGTCTTTAATCATAGGTGAACCTAAATCTGCCAGCATTCCCCACTGGTCAAATAAGTCATGCATTAAAAAATTATTCGGATGGATACTTGGTCGGATAAAATTATGCCCCAGTCCAAAGCGGACATCTCTTAGGTCTAAAATATCGATCCAGGCAGGAATGGCATTGTTTAACCAGGGATAAGACTGGGTCCGGTTCGTTCCATGGATATGAATGTATTCCCCGTTCAGAATACCCCTGTTTTTAATGTAATCCCATTTAAACGTGCGGATTCCAAGAGGGCTTTCATAATGATCAGACAACGTATCATTTACATACACATAAGAATGTACTTTATACAAATTGGGAATTTCCGGTGACCAAAGTTTCGGGTGAACAATT
>CAZOYZ010000163.1:0-9898 GCA_964584045.1 uncultured Prolixibacteraceae bacterium
AGATGCTCAGACAGCGTTTCGGCATCCTGCCCGCTCCTTTCATTCCAATGAGGATATTCGTACTCATTATCCAGATGAATCCTGTTCTTGTGAAATCCGCCAACCATCCTTTTCCGTTTTTCGTTATTCCGGTCTTTAACTTGTTTTACATCCGTTTAAAGGTACAATCTGCTCTCCGGATATTCAATGTCATAACGGGCAAATCATATATCCAAACAGGCAAACCACAGATGCGGCTTGCCTGTTTCAGACCGGTTAACGGTTATTGCGGGCATGGAAAAGCAGTCTGATTCGACAGCCGTCAAAAGATTGCCTCCTCCTTCTCCCGCAACGACTTCACCATCAAAAATTGATCAATATTCCGGATTTTGCTTCAGCCGCGGATCGATCTCGATCTCATCGGCAGGAATCGGCATGAGCAGCTCATGATCTTCAATGGAATAGCTGGAACCTGTGCCCGTAAAATACGCATTTAATACCGTCTTCGCCCGTCCTGTCCTGACCAGATCGAACCAGCGTTGCCCTTCCCAGCAGAATTCCACGCGCCGCTCCCTTTCCAGGGCCAGGGCAAAGTCAGCTTTTGATAAACCACTGAGTCCGTCGAGCCCGGCGCGGTCCCTGACCATGTTCAGGTAGTTATGAGCGGTCGTGGTCTGACTGGTTTCATTCAGGGCCTCCGCATACATCAACAAGACATCCGCGTAACGTAACGAGGTAAAGTTAATCCCGCCGTCGCCGCTGGTACCGGTGCTGAAATCAACAAACTTCAACCCGCATAAGGTACGCTGGTACGTGCCGTTCGTCAACTTGACCGAATCGACCATGGATGTCGCTTTTCTCAGGTCTCCTTCTTCATAGGCATTAAATAATCCCCGCGTGGGGCACATCGATCCGCTGCCACTCATGTTATTGGGAAATATCGCGATCCCGAACAGGCCGGGGGTGAACGCTGTCGAAAAATAGTTGCCCTCCCCGAGATTGCCCGATAAATACTCTATTTCAAAGATCGATTCGCCCGATCGTTCGTTGCTCCCGTCAAACAAGCTTCCGTAATCATCCACCAGGGAATAGGTATTCAGATCAATCACGCCCTTCAGGGTAGTTGCCGCATCCGCATACTTTTTCTCCGTCAGGTAAACTTTCCCCAGCAGGGCTTTAGCCGCTCCGGCCGAAGCCCTTCCTTTCGGCATGGTTTGACCGGAAAGCAATGTTGCCGCATTTTGCAGGTCACTTTCGATGAGGGCATACACGTCGGCCACCGGCTTCCTGGTCATATCGAACGTAAAAATTTCGTTCGGGCTTCTGAATGCCACATCAACCAGGGGAACGTCCCCGTACAGCCGGACCAGGTAAAAATAGCAGTATGCCCTCAGGAACAGGGCTTCTCCTTTAAATCGATCCTGTTTGATCCCGCTCATGTCAATATCGTCAACCCGGTCCAGAATATTATTGGAATAAGCAATCACCGTAAAACAATACGTCCACAGATTATTAATATAGACATTGGATGACGTGATTTCCGCGTAGTCATATTCCATCATCACCGGGTCATAAACATATGAATTGATCTCGGTATTATCGGTGAGCAGTTCGGCCGGGCCCAGTAAAACTTCCCGGTTATGCATGCTCTGGAGCGTGTTATAAATCCCTGTCACGGCCGTCTCAAAATCATTTTCAGTCTGGTAGTAACTCACTTCATTGATTTGGTATTCAGGGGATAAGTTCAGAAAATCATCACACGAAATGAAGCCAGGAATCGTGATTAGCAGGATAAAAATTATTTTTTTCATTCTATGTCGAATTTAATGTTAACTATTTAAAATGAAAGCTTTACGCCGAACGTATACGTTCTTGCCAGCGGGAAGGTACCGTAATCAAGGCCTGAACTGGTAATGCTGTTCCCTGTCGTACTTGCCTCCGGATCATAAAAGGGATAATCGGTAAAGGTGAAAAGGTTGGCGACATCGGCATATACCAGCAAGCTGCCAAGCCGCAGGCTGTTGATCAACTCCCGCGGAAACGAATAACTAAGGCTCACATTTTTAATCCTGACATACGAAGCATCCCACAAATAGTAACTGGAGTTGCTCATGGAATAGGCATAATTGTTTCTGATAGCCCTTGGAGTTCTTCCGTCGCCCGGATTGCTTTCCGACCTCCACCGGTGAATACTTCCCAGCTGATTCTGCACGCCGGCGCTGTTCATCAAACTGGCATTGATAATATAGGTCTCGGCCCCTTGCGAGCCATTCAGGGAAATATGGAGCGTAAAGTTCTTGTAGGAGAACCTGTTCGTAAAGCCCCAGGTATACTCGGGCCAGGGATCTCCGACAATTTTCTTGTCGTCCGAGGTGATCTTCCCGTCCTTGCTGAAATCTTCAAATTTAAGGTCTCCCGGTTGAACCTTTGCGTGTTGCAAAGGGCTGGTGGAAACTTCCTGCGCGTTCCGGAAAACCCCAACCGCGTTCAGCATATAAAAACTGGATATCGGAGAACCAACCTGAGTGGCCTGATAATCATTGTTGCTGATCCGGGCTCCTTCAGTGGCCAGTTTCAGAACTTTGTTTTTGTTGGCGCTAAAGGTCAGGTTGCTGGTCCAGTTAAAATCCCTGCCCTTCACATTAATGGTTTGCAGGGTCAGCTCGATCCCCTTGTTTTCAATATCGCCCACATTCTGAGTGGAACTGTTGTATCCGGATGCAGCAGGTAATTCAACCGCCAGCAGCAGATCCGTTTTCTTGTTCTTGTAGACATCGGCTGTAAGCGAAATCCGGTTATTCCACAGACCCAGTTCCAACCCCAGGTCGGTCTGTTTTGATTTTTCCCACGTGAGGTCATCATTGGACAGTGAACTCGGCACCAACCCGGATATCATGGTTGATCCGTTCACATAATTGGCCGACTGCAACAGCCCGATCGTTGCATAGTTGCCGATCTGGTTGTTCCCCGACAAGCCATAGCTGGCCCTCAGCTTCAGGTTACTGATGAAGCCGAGTGATTTCATAAATTCCTCTTCCGAGAGGTTATATCCGGCTGAAAAAGAAGGGAAAGTACCCCACTTATGGTTGGCGCCGAACCTCGAACTTCCGTCCCGGCGGAGGGTCGCCGTAAACAGGTATTTCCCGGCATAGGCGTAATTGACCCTGGAGATCAGCGACAGCATCGTCCATTCCGACTTGATCTGGGTCCCCGAATTGACAGTACCTGCATAAATATAGCTGACATAGTCGGTGGGGAAATCGGTTGCTCCTGCCGACAACCGGTCGTACGTGCTCTTTTGGGCCGTAAACCCGACAAGGGCATTGATGGAATGCTTTTCCTTGAAAATACGGGCATAGTTCAGTGTGTTTTCATTCAGCCATTCGATGTTATCGGTTTTGGTGGCTGATGCCGTCGATGGGTAATTCAGCGTTGCGTTCAGCGGAACGGCCGACGAGCGCCAGAGTTTTGTTGTCCCTCCGTCATAGTTGACCCCTACCGTACTTTTAAAGGTCAGCCCCTCCATGATTTTATATTCCAGGTAGTTATTCACCATCACGTTGGCTTTTTTCCGGATGTCGGAATAATTGTCAGTATTCAGTACCCTCAGGGGATTGACCAAAAACCCAAGGGCATAGTTCACGTCATCCTGGTGAAAATAAGGGTTGCCGTTGTCATCATAAACAGGAATGGTCGGAGAAGCTGCCAGGGCCATCGTAATCACACCTGCGTTTCCGTAATGGCCCTCGGTATTGGGGAACGTACCATACCCGTACGATCCTGAAATGGTCGAACCGATCTTCAGTCTTTCCATCAGTTGGACGTCAATATTCGACCTGACATTGAACCGTTTGTAATCTGAAGTCAGGACAATCCCTTCCTGATCAAAATATCCGCCCGAAATATGATACTTTAATTTGTCATTTCCCCCGCTCGCCGAAAGCTGGTAATTCTGAACAGGCGCCACACGGAAGATCACATCCTGCCAGTCGGTATTGGTGGTAATGGATGAAGGATTACGGAACGCATCCGGCACTTTGGTGGCCGCAGAGCGAACGCTGTTGGGATCACTGGCCTTTCCTCCGGCATAAACCCAGGTATTGTCCCGCGCTTCACAAACATATTCCATATACTCCCGGGAAGTCATCATATCCAGTTTATTGGCCACTTCCTGAACACCATACGAGACATCCACGTTAAACTGTGATTTCCCCATACTCCCCCGTTTGGTCGTGATGATCACCACGCCGTTGGCTCCTCTGGAGCCATAAATGGCTGTTGCCGAGGCGTCCTTTAAAATCTCGATCGACTCAATGTCGGAAGGATTGACCGATGCCAACGGGTTGATCCTGTCGGACGTGTTATTGACCATTTTTGAAGAAGTGTAGGAATCACTCCCAAAGCTGAGCATATTGGAGCTTCCTTCACTGATCGTGACCGGAAAACCATCAATGACGTACAACGGCTGGTTCCCTCCTGTAATTGAACTGACCCCCCTGACGAGCATGTTCACTCCTCCACCCGGCGCTCCGGTTGTCTGGGTGATCTGCACTCCGGCCACTTTTCCCTGAAGCATGTGATCGAAACTCGACAGGGACGGCTGAAGGATCTCTTCGCCGGTGACCCGTGAGATCGAACCGGTAAGATCTTTTTTTCGCATGGTTCCGTAGCCTACCGCCACGACTTCTTCAATACCGATCGTTTCCTCCTTTAAGACCACATTGACAGTATTCCTTCCCTGCACGGGAACTTCTTCTGTTTTCATCCCAATAAAAGAAAAGATAATCAGGGCCTGCTCCGGAACATTAGTCAGTGTGTAATCTCCATTGGCATCGGAGATCACTCCCAGGTTTGTATCCTTGATCATAACGGTCACACCGGGAAGAGGCGCCCCTGACGAGTCGGTGACCTTGCCCGATACTTTTAACTTACTGGCCTGATTGGTCAGGATCCGGGACAACACCACCTGCCGGTCAATAATCGAATAGGCAATATCCCCGTGTTCAAAGAGTGCTTTTAGCAATTCCCTGATTTCGGCATTTTGAATACTCACTGAATAATTTTTGTCCAGATCAATTTCATTTTTGTTATACGCAAAACGGTATTTGGTTTCATCCTCGATCCGGATCAAAATATCTTCCAGTTTCATTTCCCTCACCGAAATGGAGATCCCGGTGTTCTGCGTATACGAATCCAATGCAAACGATTGGATCAGACAGACAAGCGATATCGCAACTACAATTCTCATAACAAGAAACATTTTTTTTAAAGCGTGGAATGACCACACCCGGTACGTGTAATTTTTTTTCATAAATTTGAAAATTAGTAACGTTTAAATTCCAATAGACTTACTGATCTGCGGGACGGCATTGCAGTGCTTTCCCGCTTTTTCTTTTAAGTTCAGGTCATAGATTGCTTATTTAATGATTATTTTCCTTTTTGAATAGCTGTTATTGTTCAGTACCTTTATTTCCTCTGCCTGGATCTGCACCGTTGTGATCATGGCAAGCAGTTTCAGGGCATTCTCCAGGCTTTCATCTTCCAACACCAGCCTCACTTTCTTATCATCGGCCCTCCGTGTTTGGATGTCAAATTCAACATTATAGAACCTGCCCAGCTCCAGACAGGCTTCTTCCAGCGAGACATCATGGAGGATTAGCTTTCCGTCTTTCCAGGACACGTAGTCGGACACGTCCACCCGTGATTTTTCAACAGTATGGCTGGCGGAGCTGTATACAACCCTTTCGTCAGGAGACATTTCTCCGATAAGCTGCCCCTGAACCTCAAGCCGGATCCGCCCCTGTTCCAGGATCACCTCGCACGAACCATCTCCCTTGTAAGAGGAAACGTTAAATTTCGTCCCCAATACCTTCACATCCAGCCCTGCCGGCGTCTGAACAATAAACGGTTGCTTTTTCAGGTGAACCACATCAAAAAAAGCCAGGCCGTTCAAATCGACAATTCTGCGGTCGCGGTTGTCAATACGGTATTTCAGCACAGAACCGTACCCCAGCCAGCCGGTTGTACCATCGGGTAACCTGAACTGGTTCCGGAAACCGGTATGAGAAATAAATTCGATCTGCCGGCTGCCGGCCTCTTCGTCTGAATGACCGTAAAAATAAATCCCTGCAGCAACGAACAGTGCTGTGACTAAAACAGCTGCAATTCTGCAGTATTCCCGGAAAAGCTTTCGAATAGTTGAAATCCCTTCTCTTTGGTGGTGCAACCGGTAATAGAGCTTGTAATAGACAGGATCCAGATCAGGGAGATTTTCATAATCTGCCTCAAACCGTTCCCATTGTTCCTGAAGAACAGGCCTCGTTTCCTCATTCAGATCTTCATCACTGAAATACTTTTCAAGGGTTCTTTGATCAAGAAGGCTGAATTTTTTCTCAAAAACCTTGTCAATATGCGTTCGCCGGATTGCCATTCTGGTGTATCTTTTTTAGTAATATCACCGCGAAGGCAAAACGTACCTCTCAAAATGGCTTTTTTTTTAACTGCCGGCTAAAATTCCGTGAAGAGGCAGAAAAACAGCATGTCCGTTAAACGGGAATCTTCCCTGATCCTGCTAATCACGAACTTTCTGGCTATTGACAACTGGTTTTTTACAAATTGCTCGCTTAATCCAAGCTTTCCTGCAATCTCATGGCTTTTCAACTCTTCCTCATATCTCAGGTGAAAGATTTCCTGCCGTTTGGGAGGTAATAGTGCGACGGCCTGCTGATGCTTCTTCACAAGCAGCAGGTAATCCGTCTGATCTTCCTCTTCCGGATCCAGGTATTCTTCTGCAAAACACCTGATGTATTTTTCTTCCCTGCTTCGCTTGAGAAACCGCCGGCGGATATTGTTATAGGCGATTGTAAACAAATAAGCCCGGAAGGAAGTACCGGTTCTTAAAGAACTCCGGTTTAACCAGATCTTCAGGAAAACATCATGAAGCAGATCTTCAACGTCTTCCCTGTTATGGAGATAGCGCAGGGAAAACTGATATAACCTGACTCCAAAGTGTTCAAAGAGGGTTTTAAAAGCCAGCTCGTCCCCTTTCCGAAGCCTTTCAAGTAAAGCCGCGTCAATATCATCAGTTTTCCGCTTCAATTTTTACTTCCTTTAACAAATGTTTCAGAGATAAAATTACATTATTTATGAATATAGGTTCACAATATTGTTCAAAATCATCTTTAATCAGACATCCATCTTAACGCACTAAGCATGATCTGACAAAAGTAAATATAAGTATTGATTCCGGGATTAACTTTAATGAAAAATATATAACACCTCATAAAACCTTACTCTCTTAACGCACAAATTATAAAACCTTCTTTAATAAATGCAAAATAAATAGTTATTTTGCATCTGAAAGTATGGATTCATTCAAATACAGATAGTTGGTTTGATGACCGGTTTTAAAGATCATCCAAATGAAGAACATCGTTCCAAAGTATATCGCGATAAGCAGGGAGATTATTCAAAAAATTGAAAACGGCGAGTATTTGGCCGGAGATCAGATCCCTTCAGAAAATGATCTGATCAAAATGTATGCGATCAGCAATACCACGGCCCGCAAAAGTTTACTGGAGGTGGAATTACAGGGATGGGCTAACCGGATCAAAGGCAAAGGCACTTACGTGTTAAACCGGACGGAAGACAAACATTTGACCCGGGTTCTTGGTTCCTTCAATGCCATGAAGGAGAGTTTCACCTATAACCTGATCCGGGAGGGCTTTACGCCCAAAAACGTTATCCTGGAAAAAACGGTACTTGAAAACGGAATTTCTTCGAACATCAACAACCGTCATTACATTATTGAAGGACCTGTGTTGAAGATACACCGGCTGAGATACGGGAATGATCTCCTGCTGAAAGATGAGACCAAGTATATCTCCATGTCCATCTGTCCAAAAATAAACAGACTGGATCTGGATCAGCCGCTGATTTCCATTTATGAAGAGAAATATCATCTGGCACTTGAAAATGTGGAACGTACACTGGGAAGTGCGATCATACTTCCGGCCGATACCGATACTTATTTTGAGAATGAAGTCCCCATTGCCGTATTTACGATGGATGGAGCGATCTTTTGCAAAGACGGGAAAATCGTTGAAATTGAAAAATCACTTTACCGGGGTGATAAATATAAATTCTCCATTACGACGAAGCCTCAGCTATTTATGAAAAAGGATCCGTCATAATCTACAGTTTGTTATGAAGCAACATATCCAGGAATTCTTCCTTATACTTCGGAGAAATTTTCAACCGTGACTGGTCGGTCATTTCAACCATACCGCCTTCTGCCTTCAGATACCGGCTTACACAATCCAGGTTGATGAGGTGTGAGCGGTGTATGCGGAAAAAGCCGTGCGGTACCAGCAACTGATCGAATTCAAGTAAAGTCCGGCTGATCAGTACGGAAGTACCATCTTTATAAAAAACACGCGAATAATTCCGTTCACCTTCACAACGCAGGATATTTTTAACTTTGATGATCGTAAAGCCGTCCATTTCGGGAAGAGCGATGGTGGGTTCCTTTTCCTCCTTTACTTCAATCCGGTTTTTCAGCATTTCGATCTGATTTTTGCTGCTCCGCAGGGGAATATCCTTAATTCTGTGAATAGTTGCTTTTACATTTTCAGGAAGCACCGGCTTCAGAATATAGTCGAATGCAAAATATTTAAATGCCTTGATGGCATAGTCGCTGTAGGAAGTCGTAAAAATTAAGCGAAAATTAACCTCTTCAAGACGGTCGATCAGATCAAATCCCGTTCCGTCGGACATTTCAATATCCAAAAATACCAGGTCCGGCTTTACTGACCGGATCAAGCTGACACCAGCGTCAACGGAATCCGCCTCGCCCATCACTTCAATTTCTGAGCAGTTTTGTTCAAAAATCTGTGACAAAACGCGTCTGGCTAATTTGTCATCATCAATAATTACTGTACGGTATATCATGATGGCTTATTTCTGACATCTAAAACTAAATAAAAAAATTGAATTGGCGTCACAAAGTCCGGAAAACAAACAAACAATATGTTTGCTTCCCTGAACCTCTTTATGCCTGCCCATCCGTTTCATCAGTCGCTTCTCCCGTACGGCAAAGCTAAAAAAGTTTTGGCTTTGATCGGCTTTATCTGAAATCTTTAAATTCCTTTAATATGCGTACCTTTGCACCTAAAATAACTAAACATGTCTTTTATTTTAAACCTGGAATCATCAACGGACATTTGCAGCGTGGCTTTGTCGCATAACGGGACAGTTACCGATGTGATCGAAGACGGTGAGGGCATGAACCACGCAAGGTTGATGAGCGTCTTTGTCAGGGAGATCATGCAACGGAACAGGCTGGGTTTTGACGAGCTTTCGGCGGTGGCGGTTAGTAAGGGTCCCGGCTCCTACACCGGGCTCCGCATCGGAGTATCGCTCGCAAAGGGGCTCTGTTACGCCCATGATATTCCAATGATCGCCATCAGTCCGCTCCAGGCTATGAGTTCTCATGTGATTGCCGGCAAAAACAAATGGGACCTCCCTGATTCGGAGAACCTCATCTTTTGTCCGATGATTGACGCCCGCAGAATGGAAGTTTACACGGCGTTGTTTGATATCCGCAACGACGAAATTCAAGGTGTGCATGCAAAAATTATCGATAAAAATTCATTCGGGGATATCCTTGACCAAAAGCCTGTGGTTTTTTTTGGGAATGGTTCAGAAAAAATAAGACCTGTGATCAGTCATACAAACGCTTTTTTTATTTCTGGTATAAAAACTTCGGCACAGTTTATGTGTTCATTATCTGACAAAGCTTTTGAAAACAAACAATTTGTGGATCTGGCCTATTTTGAGCCTTTTTATTTAAAGGATTTTATTGCCGGTATCCCAAAGAAAATAATTTGAAATCATGATCAGTAAGGTATTGTCCATCTTT